>HF987893.1:20122-37049 GCA_000431135.1 Clostridium sp. CAG:590 | reverse complement strand
CCTATGATGGCACAGCCAATGATGGGAATGGGACAAATGCCTGGAGGACAACAGATGGCATATAATTATGTACCGCCGGCACAGGATGTCAATGTACAACCTGTACAATTTCAACCGTTTAATATGGGAGTGAATCCAATCACGCAACAGGAGAATATTGATCTGATCATGGATGTTCCACTTGAGGTAACTGTTGAACTTGGAAGAACTAAGAAGAGCATAAAAGAGATATTGGAATTTGCTCCGGGAACCATTATCGAACTAGATAAGATTGCAGGGGAACCGATTGATGTTTTGGTGAATGGAAAATTGGTTGCCAAAGGTGAAGTTGTTGTAATTGAAGAAAGTTTTGGTGTCAGGGTAACTGAGATCATTAAAGAATAAACTATTATATGAAATGGAGAATAAGATAATATGGCTAAGAGTATTTTAATTTGTGATGATGCTGCATTTATGCGAATGATGATCAAAGATATTTTGGTCAAGAATGGATATACGATTGCCGGAGAGGCAGAAAATGGTGTGAAGGCAGTAGAAAAATATGCGGAGACACAACCGGATCTTGTTTTAATGGATATTACTATGCCGGAAATGGATGGTATTCAGGCACTTAAGAAGATCAAAGAGGCAGATCCGAATGCAAGTGTTGTTATGTGCTCTGCAATGGGACAGCAGGCTATGGTTATTGAGAGTATTCAATCCGGAGCAAGAGATTTTATTGTAAAACCGTTCCAGCCGGATCGTGTCTTAGAAGCAGTTAAGAAAGCTGTTGAATAATATGGTGTTGGTACAGTCGTCTTCTAGAATACAAAGTGTTGTGCAACTGATTTGTGCGATTCTATTGTTTTTCTTTGTCCTGTTTCTTGCATATATTGCAGCCAGAATTACCGGAACATATCAAGCGAATGCTTTGAATAAAAAAAGTAATATTAAAGTGATTGAAGTGTTTCGGATATCAAACAATAAGATGATTGAAATTGTTAAGATCGGCAATCATTATCTTGCTTTAGCAGTAGGAAAAGACGAGATTACACTTTTGAAAGAATTGGATGAGGATGAGATCGTATTACACGAAACGTCATTGGAGCCAATTAATTTTAAACACATATTGGATAAGATAAAAAATGAAAAACAAGATAAAGAATAGTTTGAAACTTAAAAAAATATTAAAAAAAATTCATTTTAAAAAATTTATAATTGCTTACATCATTATATTCTCTGTGCTTTGTGTTGGATATCAGGTAAAAGCAACCGCAACGACGGAGAATATAAGTGGTGAGCAGACAGAGAATATTAACAATCTTGAAAATGATGTCCCGTTTTCTCTCGGTGTTACGGTGGATACCTCTAATGATCAGGGAACATTGGCAGGCACTTTGCAGATGCTGTTAGTAATTACTGTTATTTCCATAGCTCCATCAATCGTTATTATGATGACGTCTTTTACCAGAATTATTGTTGTATTCCATTTTTTGAGGACTGCACTTGGTACACAATCGGCGCCACCCAATAATGTGCTGATAGGGCTTGCGTTGTTTTTAACCCTTTTTATAATGACGCCTACTATGGAACGTATTAAGACGGAAGGTATTGATCCGCTTTCCAAAGGAGAGATCACACAGGAAGAAGGACTAAAAGCATGTATGCAGCCGTTGCGGGATTTTATGTTGAATAATGTAGAGACAAAAGATGTGAATTTTTTTCTTGAGATGTCAAAGGTTGAAACGGTTGAAAAAACGGATGATATTCCGAATGCAGTTCTGATTCCGGCATTTATGTTAGGAGAGCTTAGAAAATCCTTTATTATAGGATTTGTGATATATATTCCATTTATCATTATAGATATGGTTGTTGCGTCTACTTTGATGGCGATGGGTATGATGATGCTGCCGCCAACTACGATATCGATGCCTTTTAAGATATTATTGTTTATTATGGCAGATGGATGGAATCTGGTAATTGGTCAATTAGTTAAGAGTTTTAATTATTGACGGTAGATGGGAAGTGTTAGAGAATGACAACAGAAGTTGTAATTGATATTGCCAGAGAGGCATTGTGGTTGATCATCAAATGTTCAGCACCTCTTTTATTAGTGTCTTTGATAGTGGGTTTGATCATTAGTATATTTCAAACGGTTACATCAATACAGGAGCAGACATTAACATTTGTTCCCAAAATATTAAGTATTTTTATTACAATTATTTTGTGTGGTGGATGGATCATGAATAATATTGTTGAATTTATGGAGAGATTATTCCAGAATTTTGCAACTTATGTGAGGTAGTATATGATTGAACAATCCTTTTCTATCATGCATTTAGAATATTATTTAGCTATTTTTGTCAGAGTGATGGGTGCAATGGCATTTGCACCCATTTTTGGTAATCAGGCAGTAACCAGAAGGGTGAGGGTGTTTATTGGAATTGCATGTTCGCTTGCTGTATTTACAGCAAATCCTTACACACCATTGGGATATTCCACTTTTTTAGAATATACACTGCTTTTGTTAAAGGAATTTGTCGTAGGAATTACCATGGGCTTTTTGTCCAATATTACATTGACGATCATCAATGCAGCAGGTCAGTTTATTGACAGAGAGATCGGATTTTCGATGGTGTCTGATTTTGACCAGACTATGAATACGGAGATAACGATTACTGCTGAGTTTTATAATATGCTTGTTATGCTGATTATGCTTTGCTCGAATATGCATTATTTTATTTTATCGGCATTATCGGATTCATTTCAATTGATTCCGTTAGGAAAAGTAACCATTGATGCAGGAACACTTTATGATACAATGATTCAGTATATTGCGGATTATTTTATCATTTCCGTTCGAATTGCATTGCCGGTTATGATTTCGACTATGTTATTAAATGTTGTACTTGGAGTACTTGCAAAGACGGCACCGCAGATGAATATGTTTGTAATCGGAATCCAGCTCAAGATTTTTGTAGGATTTGCGGTTTTGTTGGTTACGATTGGTTTTTTACCGAATATAACGGAATTTATATATAAAGAGATGCAAACGGTTGTCGCGGGTGTCTTGAAGGCATTTATGCAATAAAGGATATGATGAGATAGAAGGATTGGTGTTTGGTGACATTAGAATATAAGATAAGAATGCCGCTGGATCTGCAGATGTTTGCAAAAGAAGGTCCGGGAGGAGAGAAAACAGAAGATGCAACTTCTAAGAAGTTGGAAGATGTCAGAAAAGAAGGTAATGTTGCAAAAAGTGCGGAGGTTTCCACTGCCGCAACATTGCTTGCTTTGTATGTCTGCCTGAAGTTTACTATTGGTTTTGTAGGTAATCGTCTAATGTCGACATTCGAACATTTTTATAGACTGGTTGGTCGTTTTATTTCGGAAGGGATTAATAACAGAGGTTTTCGCTTTTTGATGCTGCAGGGAATTCTGGATATTGTAATTACGATTGCACCGTTTTTACTGCTTGGTTTTCTGATTGCATTTTTAAGTAATGCATTGCAGTTTCAATTTAAGGTTACGACAAAGCCATTGCAACCTAAATTTAGCAAAATGAATCCTGTCAATGGAATAAAGCGTATGTTTTCTTTGAATACATTGGTAGAGTTGCTTAAGTCTGTTGTTAAAATTGTTATGATATCATATTTTGCCTATGGCGTTTTTGTAGAACATGCAAAGGAATTATATTTGCTCTATGACATGTCAATGCAGCAAAGCATTGTTTTGATGTATGATGTTATTATGGAATTATTTTTGAAAATATGTATTTTGTTCTGTGTAATAGCGGCTGCAGATTTTCTATACCAAAAATGGAAATTTAAGACAGATAACATGATGACTAAACAGGAAGTAAAGGATGAGTTTAAGAATCAGGAAGGAGATCCGAAGGTAAAAGGACAACAAAGACAAAGAATGCAGCAGGCTTCGCAACGACGAATGATGGCTGCGATTCCGGAGGCAGATGTTGTTATTACGAACCCAACTCATTTTGCGGTTGCACTATCCTATAAGACAGGACAAGGACAGGCACCGATTGTTGTGGCAAAAGGGGCGGATTTTCTTGCTGGAAGAATTAAGGATGTAGCCAGGGAACATCAGGTTGAGATTGTGGAGAATAAGCCACTTGCACGAATGTTGTATTATAACGTGGAATTAGGAGCCGAGATTCCGCCGGAACTATATCAGGCGGTTGCAGAGGTGCTTGCATATGTATATCAGCTGCACAATAAAGTCAGCTAGAATATTGATTATGATTAGAATGGAGGTGTTTGGAAGATGAAAAAGATATCGTTTCGCGGCGATTTATTTGTTGGATTATATTTGTTAGCAGCTATTATCTTATTCATTATTCCAATTCCATCTTTATTACTGGATATTTTGATCACGGTTAATATTATGATTGCCTTATTCATTTTGTTTAACTGTCTGTATGCTTCCGAGACACTTGATATGTCAAGTTTTCCAACCATTTTATTGTTTTCTACCGTGTTCCGTATTGCACTTAATATATCTTCTACCAAACTGATATTAACAACCGGTAATCCGGGTGTTGTTGTCCAGACTTTCGGTAACTTTGTTGGTGGTGGTAATTTAGTTGTCGGTGCGATCATATTTGTTGTATTGGTAATCGTACAGATGGTCGTTATCAATAAGGGTTCTGAGCGTGTGTCTGAAGTAACTGCTCGTTTTACATTGGATGCAATGCCAGGTAAGCAGATGGCGATTGACGCTGATCTGAATACAGGGGCGATCACAGATAAGGAAGCGATGGAACGTAGACAGAAGATACAGGAGGAAGCGGCATTTTATGGTTCCATGGATGGTGCTACCAAGTATGTAAAAGGAGATGCGACAGCAGGATTGATCATTACGATGATCAATATTGTGGGTGGTATTGTTATGGGAGTGACTATGCAGGGACTTCAGTTACAGGAGGCACTCTCCAAATACACAATACTTACTATCGGTGATGGACTTGTTTCGCAGATTCCATCTATGCTCATCTCTATTGCGACAGGTATTCTTGTTACAAAAGCATCCAAAGAAGATAATATCGGACAGATGATGATCGGACAGTTGTTCCGGATCCCGAAAGTCATGTATATTGTTGGTGGTACATTGTGTTTTCTTGGTATCTTTACTCCGCTTCGAAGTGAAGGAAGAATATTGATCTATCTTGCTCTGGGACTTGGTGTGATCGTGTTAGGCAGACTGGTGGAACATTCAAACGAAGTAGAATCCATTGAAGAAGAAGTAAAAGAGGAAGAAGTTCAGGCTGACGAGATTCGCCGTCATGAAAATGTAAATGCGTTACTCCAGGTTGATCCGATCGAATTGGAATTCGGTTATGGTATCATTCCACTTGCGGACGTTAATCAGGGAGGCGACTTGCTTGACCGTGTTGTTATGATACGTCGTCAGATTGCATTAGAGTTAGGTGCTGTTGTTCCGATCATTCGTTTAAGAGATAATATTCAGCTGAATCCAAATCAATATATTATTAAGATCAAGGGAATTCAGATTAGTGAAGGAGAGATTCTGTTTGATCATTATATGGCAATGAATCCCGGATATGTGGAAGAGGAGATTACAGGTATTCCAACCTTTGAACCATCCTTTCATTTACCGGCTATCTGGATAACAGAAAGCCAGAGAGAACGTGCAGAGTCAATGGGATATACGGTTGTTGACCCGCCATCTATTATTGCGACGCACCTGACAGAAGTGATTAAGAGTCATTTGGATGAGCTGCTGACCAGACAGGATGTACAGAATCTGATCAATAATGTGAAAGAGAATAATGCAACATTGATTGATGAACTTGTGCCAAAATTGCTTGGTGTAGGCGATATTCAGAAAGTATTGCAGAATCTGCTTGCGGAAGGTATATCTATCCGTGATCTGGTAACTATTTTTGAAACTTTGGCAGATTATGCGGCTTCCACAAGAGATACCGATATCTTAACGGAGTATGTACGGCAACGATTAAAACGTGCAATTTCAAATACGTATTTTTCAGAGGGTGAAATGACAACAGTCGTTACGTTAGATCCGAAGGTGGAACAGGACATTATGAATTCTGTGAAACAGACGGAACAGGGTGCATATATAACGTTAGATCCGGCTGCTACAAAGAAGATTCTGAATTCAGTAGAAAAAGAAATAAAGAAATTAGAAGATCAGGGGAAGGCGCCGATTATAATTACTTCTCCAATCGTCAGAATGTATTTCAAGAAATTAACAAAGGACTACTTTAAAGATTTGATCGTTGTTTCTTATAATGAGATTGAATCAGATGTAGAATTGCAATCAATAGGAGTGGTGACGTACAATGATAATTAAGAAATTTCAAGCAGTTACTGAAACAGAAGCGATCATGCTGGCAAAAGAAGATTTGGGAAAAGATGCAATCGTTATGAATATTAAGACGATCAAGCCCAAAGGTCTGTTTAAGATCTTCCGTAAAACCCAGGTAGAAGTGACGGCGGCCGTAGATGAGAATAATGATTCTGATAAAAAAACAGAGAGTAAGACATCTGCACAGTTTAATGATAAGATTAATGAAAAATTGCATCCGGAACAAAAGGTTGAGGATGAAGAAGCAAAAGCATTAAATGAAAAATTAAACAGTCTGGCAAAATTATTAGAAGAACAGATCGAAAGTCAGAAAAAGGAAACAAAATCAGAATCTGACAAAAAAGTACAAAAAGATGATAAGGAAGATTCTGAGGAAAAAAAGAGTGAAACAGATAAAAAGAAAGATGCACAGGAAACGAAAGAAAGTATACGTCAGAAGTCAATTAATCTCATCATGGAGCAGTTGACCGGCAATGAAGTTTCCTACACCTATGCCAAGCAGATCATTGACGAGATCACGCATACGGGCAATGTTCGTACACTAGATGATATGTTATCCTGTGTATATCAGAAGATCATTTTGAAATTAGGCCAAATGCAGCCAATCACTATACAAAAAGATGAAAAAAAGCCCAAGATCATCTTATTTGTTGGACCGACCGGTGTTGGTAAGACTACAACAATTGCCAAATTATCGTCCAAATTGATATTGGAACAAAAGAAGAAGATTGCAATCTTAACTGCAGATACTTACCGGATCTCTGCGGTAGAACAGATTAAAACATATGCAGGTATTTTATCGATTCCGGTAGAGGTAGTTTATCGGAAAGAAGAGATTAAGGATATATTGCCAAAGTATAAGGACTATGATTATGTGTTGGTCGACACGGCAGGCCGATCCCACAAGAATAAGAATCGTATGGATGATCTGAAAGGGTTTATGGAAGCATTTGATGAATTTAATGTCTCCACCTATCTTGTGTTAAGTGCAACAACAAAATACAAAGATTTGAAGAAGATTGTAGATCTTTATGAAGATATCTCTTCATTTAGTCTGATTTTTACGAAGTTAGATGAAACAGATGCGATTGGTAATATACTGAATATCAAATTAGATACCGGTATGTCTCTTTCTTATGTATCTTATGGACAGAATGTTCCGGATGATATTGAGGTGATGAATCCTCAGGTTATTGCAAAACAAGTTTTGGGAGGAGGAGATGGCTATGGATCAGGCAGATGAATTGCGTAAAAAAGTAGAAAAGCTAAAAGAACAAGCTCCGACTTCCAGAGTGATTGCGGTTACAAGTGGCAAAGGAGGCGTTGGGAAAACCAGTATATCGGTTAATCTTGCATTACAGTTGCAGAATATGGGAAAAAAGGTTGTGATTATTGATGCGGATTTCGGACTGGCAAATGTAGAAGTTATGTTAGGAATCCGGCCGCAGTATAATCTGGCAGATCTGGTATACAATGGTATGTCTGTCGAAGAGATCATAACGCAGGGACCAAATGGAATCGGATTCATTTCCGGAGGTTCGGGTGTGCAGGATCTGGTTAATTTGGACAAGTTAAGTCTCAAAAACTTGATCAGCAAAATGGTCAAACTAGACAGTTTGTATGATGTGGTGATTATCGATACCGGTGCAGGAATTGCTGATTCGGTTATTGAGTTTGTAATCAGTTCACCGGAAGTATTATTGGTTGTAACGCCGGAACCAACCTCTATTACAGATGCTTATTCATTGCTAAAGGCGGTGAATCGTAAGAAAGAATTTGACAGGGAACAAAAGTCGATCAAGGTAGTTACAAACCGGGTATTCAATGAGGATGAGGGATTAGAGATTTTTGAAAAGATCAGTATTGTTGTTTCAAAGTTTCTGAATATTCATTTGGAATATCTTGGATATATTCCGCAGAATAAGGGAATGTCAAGTTCGGTATTAGAGCAGAAACCGGTTCTGATCAGAGAACCGGATGGTGAGCCGGCATGCCAGATTCGTAAGATGTGCAACAAGTTACTTGACATTGCAGAAGAGAAAAAACCACGAAGTGGGATTGCAAAGGTACTATTGAGTTTCATTAAGACAAAGAAAAACAACGGGTAAAATGTATGGATGATAGAATTCAAATTGGGGATAAGTTAGAGCTTAAAAAAATTGAAAAACGATTATATGCGAATGAAGAAAAAATATATGTCAGTCAGGTGTTAGATGAGTCGAATGCCGGTAATTTGCTTGTATCCATGCCGATTCAGGGAGGCTCGATCGTTCCGTTAAGTGTCAGTCAGCAGTTTATAGCAACATTTTATACAAAGAACGGACTTTTATCCTGTGAGGCGGTTGCTACGGGAAGATATAAAAAGGGATCACTCTTTTTACTGGAAATTGAATTGACTTCTGATCTTGAAAAGATACAAAGAAGAGAATTCTATCGTTTGGATTGCAGAATGGAATTGCAATATCGGCTTATTGGAGAAGAAGAGAGAGCGTTTATTGATGAGGGAAAGGCATATAATCCGGATGAATTAGAGATTGAGTGGAAAAAAGGTATTATGTTAGATCTAAGCGGCGGAGGTATGCGTTTTGTGTCATCATCAAAAGAAACGGTGGGTGAACTGATGGAAATTCGTTTTGATATGACAACAGATGAAACATCAGAAGTTCTTTATGTTATGGCAAAGATTTTACTGTCTGTTCAAAATGAGAACAATAATCGTATTTTTGAACAGAGAGTGCAGTATTTCCAAATGGATCAGTCGACTAGAGAACAGATCATTCATTATATTTTCCAGATTCAAAGGAAAAACAGAATGAAGGAATTAGGATTAGAATAATTTTAATAAAATGTTACTATGCACTTATGCGCAGATAGATATTTGATATAATAAGAACATAAAATGTATTTATGTATGAGGTGAAAGGTATGGCAGACATCCGAAGTAGAAAACTCGTTGTGATTGCCAGCTCTACAGGTGGACCGAAAGCACTACATAAAGTGATTCCACAACTTTCGGCGAATCTTGATGCACCGGTTGTGATCGTGCAGCATATGCCGAAGGGATTTACCAATGCATTGGCAGAACGATTGAATTCATCAAGTGAGATTCCGGTCAGTGAAGTGATTGATGGAGAAACACTTGAAAAAGGACATGTTTACCTTGCAAAAGGTGGAAAGCATTTACAAATATTACAGGAACGTAATGGGAATTTGATATTTCAGGAGAATGAGGAAGATCCGGTGAATGGATTAAGACCTTGCGCAAATATTACGTTCAGGAGTTTGAGTAAAGTGTCTTTGGATTACATTGTCTGTGTCGTTTTGACCGGAATGGGTGCAGATGGATATTTAGGCGTGAAAGAGCTGAAAGGGAACCAGAACATTTACACAATTGCACAGGAAAGAGATTCTTGTGTTGTATATGGGATGCCAAAAGCGATTGTTGAGAATGGATTGGCAGACGCGGTGCTTCCATTAGATGATATTGGACAAGAAATTATGAATAAAACGGGGGTGCGTTAAGATGGATTTAAGTCAATATCTTGAGATGTTTATTGATGAGACAAAGGAACATTTACAGAATCTGAATGATCAGGTATTGGTATTAGAATCAGAACCAGATAATATTGATACGATCAATGAGATCTTCCGTGCTGCACATTCCTTAAAGGGTATGGCAGGTACGATGGGATTTAAGAGAATGCAGCGTTTAACACATGATATGGAGAATGTGTTCTCAGAGATCCGTAATGGAAAGATGAGTGTTACGCCTGATCTGGTTGATATTGTATTTAAGTGTCTGGATGCAATTGAAGAGTATCTGGACTGTATCATTAATACTTCAGACGAAGGCGAGAATGACAATGATGAATTGATCAATATGCTGAATGCTTGCCTGAAAGCAGAGGGAGCTCCGGAACCGGAGAAGAAAGTACAGCCGGAAGAGAAAACAGAAGCAGATTCAGCAGATGGTGACAAACGTAAGTTTTTACATATTGATATAGCGGATTTTGAAAAGAACGCAATAATTGAGGCTAAAGCGAAGAATCTGAATGTATATGGTGTTACCGTATATATTGATGAGAATTGTATATTGAAAGCGGCCAGAGCGTTTCTTGTATTCAAAGGTTTAGAGAACAAGGGTGAGATCATCAAATCAGTACCGAGTGTACAGGATATTGAGGATGAGAAGTTTGATTTTGATTTTTCCATGCTCATCATTTCTGACAAATCTTTAGAAGAGATCAAGAAGATCATTTCTAATGTATCCGAGATCAAAGAAGTTGTAATTGAAAACTATGAGATCCCAAGTGATGCGAATGTAGTAAGTTCTGTACAGAAGGAAGAAAAGGAACCGGAAAAAGAAGAAACCAAGAAGAAAAAGACAACACCTGCAAAGACAGGAAAACCGGTTGCCAATCGTTCTGTACGTGTGGATATTGAAAAACTGGATGTTTTAATGAATCTGGTAAGTGAGTTGATTATTGCAAAGAATGGTCTTGTTTCTGTCAGCAATCAGGAAGATAGTAAGACTTCTATGCAAAGCTTTAATGAACAGATTGAATATTTGGAGAGAATTACAACGAATTTGCATGAGTCCGTTATGAAAGTGCGAATGGTTCCGATTGAGAGTGTTGTAAACCGATTCCCTCGTATGATCCGGGATCTGTCCAAAAAACTCGGAAAAGAAATGGAATTAATTATGACCGGTGAAGATACCGAACTGGATCGTACTGTTATTGATGAGATTGGAGATCCGTTGATGCACATGCTTCGTAATTCTGCAGATCATGGATTAGAGCCTACGATCGATCGTCTGAAATTAGGCAAACCACAGGTTGGTACGATTCAGTTGAATGCATATCAGGATGGTAATAATGTTACGATTGAAGTAATTGATGACGGTGCTGGTATTGATGTTGAAAAGGTTAAGGAAACTGCACTTAAGAAGGGTACGATTACGGAAGAACAGGCAGAAATGATGACAGAAAAAGAAGCAATTGATCTGTTATTCCGTCCGGCATTCTCGACATCAGAGAAGATCACGGATGTTTCCGGTCGTGGAGTCGGATTAGATGTTGTTAAGAATAAGATTGAGGGATTGGGCGGAGACGTTGAAGTATCCACTAAATTAGGAGAGGGAACCAAGTTTATTGTTCGCCTTCCTTTGACACTTGCTATTATTCAGGCATTGATGGTCGAAGTAAGACAGGAAAAATATGCAATTCCATTGAATTCGATTGTTACGATTGAAGATGTTGCAACCAATGATATCAAGTACGTTCAACAAAAAGAGGTAATCAATCTGCGAGGTACCGTGATTCCTTTGGTTCGGTTAGACGAAGTGCTGGATTGCCCGCCGCGTGATGAAGAGCCGGAGAATCTTGTAGTTGTCATTGTGAAGAAGGGTGACAAACAGACAGGTCTTGTAATTGATAATTTATTAGGACAACAGGAGATAGTTATTAAACCACTTGGTAAATATATTAATATTCATAGAATGATCAGTGGAGCAACAATTTTAGGTGATGGTGAAGTTGCGTTGATCATTGATTCGAATGCATTGGTATAAGGAGGGGTTCAACATGGAAGAGAATACAGTTGTAAATGATTCAAAACAATATATTGTTGTCAAATTAGATAACGAGCAGTATGGTATTGATATTTCGTTTATTGATAATATTGTGAGGATGCAGCAGATTACCCGTGTGCCAAAGGCACAGCCTTATTTTGCAGGAGTAATCAACCTGCGTGGTGAGATCATACCGGTTATGTGTCTGCGTACGAAATTCGGTCTGCCGAATAAAGAATATACCAATGCAACCAGAATTATTATTGTAAAGCCGGAAAGCAATGCGAAGATTGGTGTGTTAGTGGATGAAGTAAGAGAAGTTGTTTCGTTAGATGAAGAAAATATCGAAAAAACCGTTTACGATGAGCAGGGAAATAATCTGATCGGAGTTGGTAAGTACAATGATACATTAATTTCACTTTTGAATATTCAGGGAGTTATTCAGGATATAGATAATGCGTAGGTGATAAGATGAAAGATCAGGAATTAACCAGCATGAAGCTGGATGTTTTACGGGAAATAGGGAACATCGGTGCCGGCAATGCGACGACCGCATTATCCGTAATGTTGAATTCAGGGTTACGGGTAGAGGTACCGGTTGTAAAAGTGTTAAAATTTGATGAGATTGCAGATATGATCGGTGGTCCGGATACGGTGGTTGCTGCCGTATTAACGCATTTTACCGGAGAAGTAAGTGGTATGACATTGTTCGTTCTTGAATTAGAAGAGGCGAAGAATCTTGCCGGAACTATGCTGAATAAGACATATGGAGATGATTTTACTACATTTGATCATATGGACAAGTCTGCATTGAAGGAGATTGGTAATATTTTAATGAGTTCCTATATTTCTTCTATCAGTACGTTGACCAATTTGAAGTTATCCATTGCACCGCCGGCTATCTGCGTTGATATGGCAGGTTCGGTGTTGAGCCTTCCGATCAGTGAACTGGGACAGATAGGAGATAAAGCACTGATTATTGATTCCAAATTCTTAGACAACGAGAGACCGATCAATGGATTTTTGCTTTTTGTAACGGACGAGATGTCTTATGAACACATTTTCCGGACATTAGGAATCGGGTGAAATTATGGGCGAGATGATCAAGGTTGGAATTGCAGATTGGAAATTATGTAAGAATCCAGATACTATTACAACGATTGGTTTAGGCTCTTGTGTTGGCATTGTCCTGTATGCAGCCGGAGATGTGTATTGTGGAATGGTGCATATCATGCTGCCTTCCAGCAGGGAAATCAAGAATAATTCCAATCGTGCGAAGTTTGCAGATACCGGAATTGAAGATTTGCTGCATGCATTAGAGGAAAAGGGACTGAAAAGATCTATGCTTTCTGCGAAGATTGCAGGAGGTGCAGCGATGTTCCAGTTCTCAGGCAAGACGGATCTGGCCAGTGTTGGCGAGAGAAATGTGAAGTCTGTAAAAGAAGTTCTTGCAGCATTTAAAATACCAATTGTCGCGGAAGATACCGGGGCAGATTATGGTAGAACAATTATTTTTGATAATGTAACCAAGAAACTGACAATTAAAAGTGCTGGAAAAAGCGAAAAGATAATATAGGAGATTTCAATATGAAACTGCAATATGTTAGAGCATTTATAGTTTTGCTTGCAGGTTTGATTGCGCTGATCATTAATATGTGTATGGGAAGACCGATTACGTTGTCTTTGTTTATTGTTTTGGTAGTGATCCTGATTTTTTATGTGATCGGTACTTTGGTTGTTGAGATTTTGGAAAAGGGAATGGATAAATTCAAACGGAGTGAATCTGCTGATGTTTCAGATGAACCGGAGGAAATGAACCAGCAGCCGGAAGAACAAACGGTGGGAAATGTACATTTTGATGAAGACGAAGAAGATGAATAATATAATGATATATAAATTACTGGGGTGTTTACAATGGATGAGACCAAAAGAAATAAACTTTGGCAAGAATATATCAAAAACCAGTCGGAACAGTTAAGGGAACAGATCATCATAGAGTATGTTCCATTGGTAAAACTCGTTGCCGGACGGTTAAATATGTATCTTGGATATACAGTTGAATATGATGATCTGGTCAGTTATGGCATTTTTGGATTGATTGATGCAATTGATAAGTTTGATTATGGAAAAGGTATCAAATTTGAAACATATGCCAGTCTGCGGATCAGAGGTTCCATACTGGATCAAATCCGGAAGATGGACTGGATCCCGCGTTCGGTCAGACAGAAACAAAAGCAGATGGAGAGTGCGGTATCTAAGCTGGAAAAAGAAAAGGGTGCCAATGTCAAAGACCGGGATATTGCGGAAGAATTGGGAATCTCTTTGGATGAATATCGAAGCTGGGAAGGTTTGACGAATATTTCCAATATTGCATCTTTGGACGAATTTATGGAAACGGGAACGGAGAACGGAGTCAAAGAGTTTCGCAATACTGCTTACGTAGAACCGGAGGAAGCAGTTGACCGGGATGAAGTGAAAAAGATGCTTATGGATGCGTTGAATCTATTGACCGAAAAAGAACGCAAAGTTGTGTTGTTATATTATTATGAAGATCTTACTCTGAAGGAAGTGGCGAGAGTTCTTGAAGTTTCGGAATCCCGAATTTCCCAATTGCATTCCAAGGCACTGGAAAAAATGAAAAAGCAGCTAGGCAGATATTTTGAGATCCTTATGGGATAGAAAGAATCAGGAGGACCGCTTATGAGATATACGAATGCATATTTTCAATTGGTGATCCGGGCAAACGGAGTGTTTATTCGTGTTTTCCCGGCAAAGGAAAAAGGGAAACCGATTGCAATGTTAGAACTGGTAAAATATTTGGAAAAATGCGGCATAACTGATTGCGATGTTCCGAAACTTACCAAAGAGGTGGCCGAGGTAAAAGAAATTAAAGAAATATATGTCTCGCCAACTGTAATTTCGGAAGTAAATGAGATGGCGGATGTTCGTGTGTCGGATGACCGGATGCTTGCAATTATGAGATTTTATCCACCGTCTGAGAATGGAAAAAGAATGTCGGAAAAAGATATTCTGAATGAATTAAAAGCAAATCGAATTGAGCATGGCATTTCCGATAAGATCATAAAAGCATTTGTAGCCGGACCACAATATTGCAGAGATATACCAATTGCAAAAGGGGTGGCGGTTGTGCAGGGGGTGGATGCGAAAATACAGTATATGTTCAATACTGAGCCGACATCCAAACCGAAGTTATTAGAAGATGGAAGTGTGGATTTCCATGAACTGAATCTGTTTACATCTGTAAAAAAAGGGGAATTACTGGCACAAATGATCCCGGAGAAAGAAGGAAAACCGGGAAAAGATGTATATGGTAACACGATTACACCATTGAAGATCAAAAAAGGACTTCTAAAATATGGAAAGAACATTGAATTGTCCGAAGACCGGTTAAAGATATATTCACAGATTGACGGGGATGTTAAGCTGGAAGGAGATACGGTGTTTGTATCTAACACATATTGTGTTGCAGCGAATGTAGATCCTTCCACAGGAGATCTGCATTATAATGGCAATATTGTGATTCCGGGCAATGTATGTGCAGGTTTTACGGTAGAAGCTTCTGGCGATATCGAAGTGGACGGAGTCGTGGAAGGTGCAACTCTGATCGCAGGGGGCAATATCGTTCTAAAACGAGGTGTTCAGGGAATGAACAGGTGTATGCTTCAGGCAGGAAATGATATTGTGGCGAAGTTTATTGAAAGCTGCAAAGTAAAAGCGGGAAGAACTGTCAATGTTGGTTCCTGTCTGCATTCAGATGTTGATGCCGGAGAAACAGTTGTCGTCAGCGGCAAAAAAGGGTTTGTGATCGGTGGTAATGTATCGGCAGGTAAGCGTATTGAGGCAAGTGTATTCGGCAATAAGATGAATACGGTTACGAATCTGAAAGTCGGAGTGGAACCGGAAATATTAGAACGATATAAAGAACTCAGCATTTCCATAAAAACGAAACAGGATGAGTTGCTGGAGAATAAACAGATATTGGAAACGCTTCGAAAGAAGATTGCCGAAGGGGTAAAATTATTGCCGAATCAATTAGTAACTGCCAAACAGACAGGGGAACGTTTCAAACAGTTGTCGGCTGAATTGGAACAGGAATCTGCTGAATATATGCAGTTGAAGAAGGCAATTGAAGAGAAAAAAGGTGGAAAGATTGTTGTAAATTATACGATATATCCGGGAGTTTCCATTCATATAGCCAATCATATTTACCCGGTGAAAGATATGAGAAGCCGTTGTCAGTTCCGTTTAGATGGAGCGGATGTGGTTAGTTCTGTGGTTTAGCGTCAGGAGGTTTCAAAGATGATACGTCCAATAGAAATGCAGATGTTGTTGCCTCGGACAGAATCTGTTGGTACAGAAAAACATTTCGAAAACAAACAGATTGTGAATGAGAATAATTTTGCTGCGAATGAAGTTCAAAAAGAGGTAAAACATAATAGTGAGACAGTAATTCAGAAAGATGCGAATCGGTTTGCGGAATATCAATACGATGCAAAAGAAGAGGGAAATGGGGAGTATCAGAATTTTAGACGAAAACGGCGCAAGCGGAAACAGGAAGAAGCGGAAGAAGAAAAGAACAACTTAAAAGAAAAAGAAGAATTGACGCAACCTAGAATTAATATTCAGATATAGACAGGAGCAGAATATGACGATACCAATTATTATTATGATGATATTAGGACTTGTATTTATATTTGCCAGTTTTTTTATTTCAGAGAAGCTGACAAAGAAAGAGTCTGATTTTAATATTGATTTACTAACAATAAATGACGATTACCAGTTTTCGGAAAGAGAATTAGGTATCATAAAAAGAAAGATTGAGGATGTGATTGCAAATCAGGCGAAAGACATATTATATGAGACAAATGAATCTCTTTCCTCTATGGCAAATGAGAAAACGATGGCGTTAGGCGATTATGCGGTTGCGGTTTGTGAACAGATTGAGAAAAATCATAAGGAAGTTATGTTTTTGTATAGCATGTTGGACGA
>HF987893.1:13903-20077 GCA_000431135.1 Clostridium sp. CAG:590 | reverse complement strand
AAACGGTTCAGCAGGTGGATGATATGAAAAAACAACTTCAGCCGCTCGCAGATCAATTATCATCTAGTGAAAAAACAATGGCAGCAAATGTTCAGAAGAGTAAAGAAACGGAAGCACATATGGATGCTGTTTTAGCAGAAGCAAAAGCATTGCAGGAGCAGGAAAATAATAAGGAAGTTATACAACCACATAAGCAGACTGCCCAGCCGGAGCATGCACAATCAATAAAAGAAGAGAAGGTCTTGTCAGCAGCTCCTGCAGATACAGAGCAGAAACAACAGGATTCGGTAGAGGATTTAGAGGATGTGTTTCAGCAATTTGATGATGCGGATACTGACTTCGAGGATACTATGGATGAAGAGTTTGAAGCCAATTCCAATTCAAATGAAATTATCTTAGAAATGCACAGGAACGGCAATAGTATTATAGATATTGCAAAACAGTTGGGCTTAGGTGTTGGAGAAGTGAAACTTGTAATTGATTTGTATCAGGGAGAATAGTCATGAGATTCAAGTATTTTTTAAGAGGATTAGGTGTCGGCATCGTATTTGCCTCCCTTATATTTTTTATGGTATATAAGGAAAATGCTACTCCTAAAATGTCAGATAAACAGATTATAGAACGGGCCAAAGAACTGGGAATGGTGGAAGAAGGAAGTTCCATTGAAGATATTTTGCATACATCTGCAACCTCCGAAGCTTCGGAGAATAAAGAAACGGAAAGCACAACAGAGAAGGCGACAGAAGAAGAAAAAAAGACAACGAAATCTACTACGGAACAGACAACGGAAGCCACAACCGAAAATACCACGGAGACAACGGAGAAAGTTTCGATTACAATCGAAAGAGGTGCAACTTCTTATACGGTTTGTCAGAAATTACAGGAATTAGGAATTGTTAAAGACGCAGCCGAGTATGACAATTATCTGATAGAGAAAGGATATGCTTCGAGGATCCGGGTCGGAACACATGAACTGACAAAAGGAATGGATTATCATGCAATTGCTGAGGCAATATCCGATCCATTGTAAAAATTTTATAATAATATATTCAAAAAATATGAAAAAATCCTTGTGGTATTGTATGTGTTATGCTATAATACCACTCGGTAAAAAATAAATCACAACGGTGGATGATCCGGAAGGGTGCAGATTTATAATCAAAGGACGCGTGTTATAGACCTGTTTTTGGATGTGAGAAGTCGTTGGAAGAAAAACCAGGAGGTATTATTATGAGCGTTATTTCAATGAAACAGTTATTGGAAGCAGGTGTACATTTCGGACACCAGACAAGAAGATGGAACCCTAAAATTGCTGAGTACATTTATACTGAGCGTAACGGAATCTATATCATTGATTTACAGAAATCAGTTGGTAAAGTAGATGAAGCTTACGAAGCAATTAAGAAATGTGCTGCTGAAGGCGGTAAGATCTTATTTGTAGGTACAAAGAAGCAGGCTCAGGATTCTGTTAAGACAGAGGCAGAGAGATGCGGTATGTACTATGTAAACGAGAGATGGTTAGGCGGTATGCTTACAAACTGGAGAACAATCGAGACTCGTATTGCTACATTGAAGAAATATGAGAAGATGGAAGAGGATGGAACATTTGATGTACTTCCTAAGAAAGAGGTTATCAACATCAAGAAAGAGATGGATAAGCTTCAGAAGAACTTAGGCGGTATTAAGGAAATGGGCGGCGCTCCGGATATGATCTTTGTTGTAGATCCACGCAAGGAAAGAATTTGTATTCAGGAAGCTCATTCATTAGGAATTCCTTTGGTTGGTATTGCAGATACAAACTGTGACCCGGAAGAGTTAGATTATGTAATTCCTGGTAATGATGATGCAATCCGTGCTGTTAAGTTGATCGTTGCCAAGATGGCAGATGCTGTTATCGAAGCAAACCAGGGTATGGATGCAGAGACAGAGGAAGTTGCTGAGAAAGCTGCTACTGAGGAATAATAGAGTTTTTGGAATAGAACGACGCATGCCGTTCTATTCCTTTGTATCATAATGAATATGGAGGACGATTGACATGGCTATTACAGCTGGTATGGTAAAAGAGCTTCGTGAGATGACCGGAGCCGGTATGATGGATTGTAAGAAAGCACTTACAGAGTGTGATGGTGATATGGATGCAGCAGTAGAGGTACTTCGTAAGAGTGGTGCTGCAAAGGCTGAGAAGAAAGCAAGCAGAATTGCAGCGGAAGGTATTGCGAAAACTGCTATTTCCGCTGATTCTAAGACAGGAGCAGTTGTAGAAGTAAACTCTGAGACAGATTTCGTTGCAAAGAATGAAATATTCCAGACATTCGTTCAGAAGATTGCAGATCAGGCACTTGCTTCATCATTGAATGGTGGCAAAAACGGTGAAGATGTTGCAGCTTTACTTGATGAGAATGGTTTAAAAGACGAATTAGTAGAGAAGACAGCTACTATCGGTGAGAAGTTATCTTTCCGTAGATTTGAGAAAGTTAGCGGCGACTGCGTAGTATCTTATTTACATGGTGGTGGACGTATTGGTGTTTTGGTTGCCGGCGAAGGTGCTGCTGATGATTCTGTAAAAGAGGCACTTGGCAATGTTGCTATGCAGATTGCAGCTATGAATCCACAGTATATTTGCAGAGCAGATATCTCTGCCGATGAGATGGCTAAGTTGAAAGAGATCACAATTGACAGTGCGTTGAATGATCCTTTCTCACTTCCAAAGCCAATCTTACAGGGATTGCTTGATAAGGCTGTTAACGATAAGAAGTGGAGTGATGAGGATATTGCCATTTACGAAGAGAAGAAGAGCAATATGAATTATCTTCCAAACTTCCTTTCAACAGAAGCGAAGAATACATTAGCTGAGTTAGCAATTGCTGACAAAGATGCGATTGTTGGTAATAAGATCTTCAATGGTCTTGTGGAAGGACGTATTTCTAAGCAGGTAAAAGAGATCAGTCTTATGGATCAGACTTATGTTAAGGCTGAAGATGGTAAGCAGTCAGTTGCAAAATATCTTGAGTCAGTGAACAAAGATCTTAAGATTGCTAAGTTCGTTCGTTTCGAAGTTGGCGAAGGTATGGAGAAGAAGAATGAGGATTTTGCAGCAGAAGTTGCAGCTCAGATGGGTGAGTAATTTATAATCTGTTCGATAATACAGACCGCAGGAAGTTTTTTCTGCGGTCTTTTTTTGTATTGCAGGATGAATTAGTGAATGAGTATTTACCTATTGGTAATAATATATAAGGTAATTTTTGAATTCTTGTACAATGTGCATATTTACATTTATTCGCATTGTGTTATAATTAATATAACAAATGAGAACGATACCACACGGAGAAAAACGCAGACTTCTCATTGTTTTTTTTAAAATGAAAGTGAGAACGATTACGCATCAAAGGAGGTATGATTATGAATTATGAAAAAGCAGCATCAGAGGTACTGGCTCTGATCGGAGGAAAAGACAACGTTATATCAGCGGCACATTGTGCAACCAGACTACGCCTTGTGATTGCAGACAATGGAAAGTGTGATAAGAATGCACTTGAAAGCGTAGAAGGTGTAAAAGGTGTTTTTGAAGCATCTGGACAATTGCAGATTATTTTCGGTACCGGGGTTGTAAACAAGGTATATGATGCATTTATCGCAGAAGCCGGAATTGCGGCAGGAACAAAGGACGAAGTGAAGGCAGCAGCTACGAGTAAGCAGAATGCATTTTTAAGAGCGATCAAGACATTGGGTGATGTCTTTGTTCCGATCATTCCGGCGATTGTTGCAAGTGGATTGCTGATGGGACTTTTGGAAGGTCTTTGTAATGTATGGCCACAGATGGCACAATCCGGAACATATACCATTATTCATTTATTTGCAAATGCTGCATTTACATTTTTGCCGATTTTGATCGCAATCAGTGCTGCAAAAGTGTTCGGGGGCAATCAGTTTCTTGGTGCAGTGATCGGAATGATCATGATCCATCCGGATCTGTTAAATGCATGGAGTGTAGCCGGTGCAGATTCCATACCGACTGCATCTGCATGGTTTGGTTTATATGATATCAACCTGGTTGGATATCAGGGACATGTAATTCCGGTTGTCATTGCAGTATGGTTTATGTCGGCGTTGGAGAAGAAGCTGCATAAAATCGTACCGGAGATCATTGATCTGTTTGTCACTCCGTTAGTTACCGTTTTGGTAACTGGCTATCTGACACTTACCATTTTCGGACCGATCTTTTCTGCAATTGAAAACGGAGTATTATCCGGTGTTGAATATTTGATCAATATTCCGTTTGGAATTGGTGCAATGCTTTGCGGTGCAGTGTATGCACCAACGGTTGTAGCGGGTGTACATCATATGTATAATGCTTTGGAAGCAGGTCTGTTAAGTGCAAAAGGTATAGATACCTGGATGCCGATCGCAACTGCGGCAAATGTAGCTCAAGGTGCAGCAGCTTTGGCGGTAGCACTGAAAACAAAGAACCAGAAAACTAAATCAATGGCATTACCGGCTTCTTTATCTGCATTTTTAGGAATTACAGAACCGGCAATCTTTGGTGTGAACATCCGTTACATGAAGCCATTTGTTGCAGGCTGCATCGGTGGCGCATGTGGTGCATTGATCGCAGGTATTACAGGAGCAGGATCTTCTGCATATGGAATTACCGGTTTGTTTGGATTTTTGATCACAACAGACTGTACGGTAGCTTATTTGCTGGTAATGGTTGTTGCTGCTGCAGTAGCATTTATCATTTCATGGATCTTATACAAAGAGACCAAAACAGAGAATCAGATTCAACAGGCAGTGACCGTAAAGCCGGATACAGAAAAAGACACAATATATGTACCGGCAAAAGGAAAAGTCATTGCTTTATCAGAAGTAAAAGATGATACATTTGCAGGAGAGGTATTAGGAAAAGGTGTTGCCATATATCCTGAGGAAGGTAAGATATACGCCCCATTTGATGGAACAGTTACCACCGTTTTTGATACCAGGCATGCGATTGGAATGACGAGCAAAGACGGAATCGAAGTATTGATCCATGTTGGAATCAACACCGTTATGTTAAATGGCGAAGGCTATGAATGTCATGTAGCAGAGGGGGATGTGGTGAAAGCAGGTACATTACTCTTAGATGTGGATTTAGAGAAGATCAAGAGTAAAGGATATGACGTTACAACTCCAGTGATTGTTACCAATACAGATGATTTTGCAGGAATCACTGTACTGAAGAAAGGAGATTTGGAACCACTTGATGCGGTAATGAAAGTGGAGAGATAGTATATAGGAGGCTGCTTGTGAATTCAATTGGAAAAGAGCTTCTGGCTCAGATTACAAAAAGAGAAAATGACATTTCTTATAAGCAGGATTCAATCTTACGGAATCGAATACATTTGATGGCTCCGGTTGGGTGGCTGAATGATCCTAATGGACTTTGCCAGATGGGTGACACATATCATATCTTTTTTCAATATGCACCAATGTCGGCACAGGGAAGTGGACCAAAAGGCTGGGGTCATTATATCACGAAGGATTGGTGTCATTTTGAATATCTTGGAATGCCGTTGATGCCTGATGAAGCATTTGATAAGGATGGTGTATACTCCGGAAGTGGTCTGGCAGACAAGGATGGAATGCATATTTTCTACACTGGAAATGTCAAATTACCGGGTAACCATGATTATACTACTTCCGGAAGAATGGCGGATACGGTCTTAGTGGAAAGTAAAGATGGCATTCATTTTGGAGATAAACAGGTTGTTCTGAAAACATCTGATTATCCGGCGGGATTATCCTGTCATGTAAGAGATCCAAAAGTCTGGGAAAAGAACGGACTGTATTATATGGTGTTGGGAGCACGCACATTAGAGAATGAAGGCACAGTACTGCTATACCGGTCAGAGAACCGGAAAGATTGGATACTTTGTTCCATTCTTACAACAAAAGAATATTTTGGATATATGTGGGAATGCCCGGATCTGTTTGCAATTTCAGACCGGCAGATCTTATCTGTGTCCCCACAGGGGTTAACGGCTCAGACTGACCGCTTTCAAAATCAGTATCAGTCCGGTTATTTCCTGTTAGAGGGTAGACATGCAGAGAAAAAAGAGGATGAGATACAGACTATATATTTGGATACCGGGAGATTCGCAGAGTGGGATAAGGGATTTGATTTTTATGCACCGCAGA
>HF987893.1:5202-13830 GCA_000431135.1 Clostridium sp. CAG:590 | reverse complement strand
AATGCCGGATGCGGAGTATACCAATAAGGAGACATTACAGGAAGGATGGCAGCATTGCCTGACATTTCCAAGAGAATTGATACTGAAAGAGAATCCATATTCCGGTGAACCGCAGATATATCAAAAGCCAATCGATGAAATTATGAAATTGCGCACAGGAAAATGTATTCCGATCACGCAGAAGACAACACAATTTGAAAATGAATGCATGGATCTTTTGTTTATCGGGCTGCCGGAATCCTTTGTAATTGAAATTGCAGATGGTGTACGGATTGTTTACCAAGATCAGAAGGTGGCATTGTCGCTGACGGAAGAATGTGGATCTGGCAGAACAATCCGGAAAACCACGATTCCGGTGATTGAAACGGTTCGGATACTTGTGGATTCTTCTATATTGGAGATTTATCTAAATGACGGGGAGATGGTTTTCACTACTCGTTATTATAAGAAAGCACCGGGTACATTATTGCGGATTGATTATGAAAATGTCAGAGGACTGGCATATCCTTTACAGGCAATTACGGTGAATGATAAGACGCGTAATCGGACGGTTTGAACGCATTTTCCGGAAAAAGGCTTGCATTTTCTGAAAAGTAGTGGTATTCTAGCATAGTAACATATTGACAAGCGAGAGAGTGGGCAGATTGTCCACTCTCTTTACGTTGTAAGGCAGGCTGTTCTTACAACGGCTCAATAATTCAACAATTGCATATGGAAAGGGGTCATTTATGACTAAAAAACAAATAGAGTCCACCTGTGAAGAATTGGTACAGCCAATTATTGAAGAACGTGGATTCGAATTAGTGGATGTAGAGTATGTGAAAGAAGGTTCCACATATTATCTGCGTGTATATGCTGACAAGCCGGGTGGAATTACAATTGATGACTGTGTAGAGATCAGTCGGGAATTGAATCCAAAGCTGGATGCATATGAGAAGGAATTTAAGGATGCCTATATTTTAGAGGTTAGTTCACCGGGGTTGTTACGACCGCTCAAAAAGGACAAGGATTTTGCGAGAAATCTTGGAAAGATGATCGAGATCAAGTTGTTTAAGCCGCTTGATACAGGTAAGATCAAAGATTTCGAGGCGGAATTAAAGGATTATGATGATAAGTCAATTACCGTCATTTTGGAAAATGAAGATATTATATCGATCGAACGCAGTAATTTAGCACTGGTTCGATTGGCATTTGAGTTTTAATATTACACATGGAAAGAATAAAAGGAGGAATCAGAAAAATGTCAGAGTTAATGCTTGCATTAGAGCAGATTGAAAAAGAGAAAGGAATATCAAAAGAGATCATCATTGATGCGATTGAGAAGTCGTTATTAGATGCATGCAAAAAGGATTTTGGAAAGAGCGAGAATGTAACCGTGAATATGGATCGGGAAACAGGAGCCATTGAAGTGTATGCAGCAAAGACCGTTGTGGATCAGGTAGAGGATCCTGCAACAGAGATTTCATTGGAAAAAGCACTTATGATCAGCTCAAAGTATGCAGTTGGTGATGTAGTAAATGTCGAGATAACACCGAAGAATTTTGGACGTATTGCAGCGCAGCAGGCAAGAAGTGTTATTGTACAGACGATCAAAGAAGAAGAAAAGAATGCATTATACGATCATTTCTACTGTAAGGAAAAAGATGTTGTTACCGGAATTGTTCAGAGATATGTAGGTAAGAATATTTCCGTCAGCTTAGATGACAAGATGGATGCACTCCTAATGGAAAATGAGCAGGTTAAGACAGAGCATTATCGTCCAACCGATCGTATTAAGTTATATATTGTGGAAGTAAAGAAGACAAGCAAGGGACCGAAGGTGATCGTATCCCGTACCCATCCGGAATTGGTAAAGCGTTTGTTTGAGAAGGAAGTAACAGAAGTTGCAGATGGTACAGTAGAGATCAAATCTATCTCAAGAGAAGCAGGTTCCCGTTCCAAGATCGCAGTATGGTCAAATGATCCGAATGTTGATCCTGTTGGTGCCTGTGTCGGAATGAACGGAACAAGGGTGAATAATATCGTAGAAGATCTCAAGGGTGAAAAGATTGATATTATTACATGGAGTGAAGATCCTGCAAGATTTATTGAGAATGCTTTGAGCCCATCGAAGGTTGTTTCCGTTCAGGTAGATGAGGAAGATAAGAGCGCAAGAGTTGTTGTTCCGGATTATCAGCTTTCACTGGCAATTGGAAAAGAAGGACAGAATGCCAGATTAGCTGCAAGACTGACCGGATATAAGATTGATATTAAGAGTGAGTCGCAGGCAAGAGAAGCATACGGATATGAGGATTCTTATGATGAAGAATATGATGATAATTATGACGAGTATGAATCCTATGACGAAGACGAGAATATGGAAAATGGCGAATACACAGAGGGAAATGAGGATGCTTAATGGCATAATTTAATTTCTTTTTGCGTAAGCTTTTAAGATAGATGGATTGTTGATAGATTGGATGTGATAAAAATGGCAAAAAAAACACCACTGCGAAAATGTGTTGGGTGTGGAGAGATGATCGCTAAAAAGGATATGCTGCGGATCATCAGGACAAAAGACAATATCATCAAATTTGATCCGACGGGAAAAGAGAATGGTCGCGGCGCTTATCTGCATTTGAACCGTGAATGTTTTGAAAAAGCTATGAAATCAAAAGGTTTGGAGCGATCCTTTAAAATGTCCATTGGCTCGGATGTGTACGAACAGTTAGAAAAGGAGCTGATGACGATTGAAACCGAATAATAAAGCAATATCTATGTTGTCTTTGGCAACTAAAGCAGGAAAGACGATGACCGGAGAGTTTTCAACAGAGAAGGCGATAAAAGAAGGTCTGGCGTGTCTTGTGATTGTTGCAGAAGATGCATCCGATAATACAAAGAAAAAGTTTCGGAACATGTGTGAATATTATCATGTGGCAATGAGGGTGTTTTCTGATAAAGTATCATTGGGAAATGCTTGTGGAAAAGAATTTCGTGCATCCTTAGCGGTCACGGATCAGGGTCTGGCAAAGGCGGTCGTCAAGCAAATGGATAGGCGGTCGTGAAGCAAATGGATAATTACGAAAAGATGGAGGTGTAATGATTTGGCAAAAGTCAGAGTATATGAATTAGCAAAAAGTTTGAATAAAGATAGTAAAGAAGTTCTTGAAATATTAAAGAAAAATGGTGTGGAAGTAAAGAACCATATGAGTTCTGTTTCGGATGAAGATGCAGGAAAGGTTCGTGCACGTTTTTCCGGTAAACCTCAGAACGCTGCACCAGCAGCGAAATCGGCTGTGAAACCGGCAGAAACCCCTGTGGCAGCCGCAAAACCGGCTCCGGCTGCAAGACCGGCAGAGAATGTTAGAAAACCGGAGAATAACCAGCCGGCAAATGAGAATCGTTCACAGGGCGACCGCAGAGATTTTAATAATAATCGTCAGGGCGACCGTAACGGCAGACCGCAGGGAGAGCGCAGAGATTTTAACGGAAACCGCCAGGGAGACCGTAACGGCAGACCACAGGGCGACCGTAGAGATTTTAATAATAACCGTAGTGGATTTAATAATGGCAGACCATCACAGAACAATGCTAACGGCAGACGCGATAACCGAAGAGATGAGAAGATCTCTATTCCTGCACCAATGGATCGTGCATCTATGGATCGTGAACGTATGGATCGCCATAAAGATAAAAAAGAAAGAGATAAGAGTTCTTTGTTTGAGGATGGCGATAGCAGAAAGAGAAACCGTAAAAAGAATGATCATTTTACGGTGAAAGGCACAAAAACAGTAAATAAACCGGTGGCAAAACCAAAGCCAAAGGAGCCGGAAGAACCAGTGATCAGAACAATTGAACTTCCGGAGGTACTTACGGTTCAGGAGCTTGCAGATAAAGTAAAGACTCCGGTATCACAGTTGATCAAGAAATTGTTCTTAGCGGGTGAGATGGTTACGGTCAATACGGATCTTGATTTTGAAAAAGCTGCGGAGATCGCATTAGAGTACAATTGTATTGCAGAAGAGGAAGTAAAAGTAGATGTGATCGAGGAGATGCTGAAGGAAGAAGAAGAGGATGAATCTTTATTAGTAGAACGTCCTCCGGTTGTCTGTGTAATGGGACACGTTGATCATGGTAAAACTTCTTTGTTGGATGCAATCCGTGAGACTTCCGTAACATCCGGCGAGGCGGGTGGTATTACACAGCATATCGGTGCTTATACAGTAGATGTGAATGGACAGCAGATCACATTCTTAGATACACCGGGACATGAGGCATTTACAGCAATGCGTATGCGTGGTGCACAGTCTACGGATATTGCAATCTTAGTTGTTGCGGCAGATGATGGTGTTATGCCACAGACAGTAGAGGCGATCAACCATGCAAAGGCTGCAGGCATTGAGATCATTGTTGCCGTAAACAAGATTGATAAGGAAAGTGCCAATGTAGAGCGTGTAAAACAGGAATTGGTGGAATACGAACTGATCGCAGAAGACTGGGGTGGTTCTACGGTATTCTGTCCGGTTTCTGCACATACAAAAGAAGGTATTGATAACTTATTGGAAATGATCCTTCTTACAGCAGAAGTACTGGAATTAAAGGCAAATCCAAACCGAAAAGCAAGAGGTATTGTTATCGAGGCAGAATTGGATAAAGGACGTGGACCGGTCGCAACCATTCTTGTTCAAAAAGGTACGTTAAAGGTTGGAGATACCATTTCGGTCGGAAGTGCATATGGTAGAGTTCGTGCCATGATCAATGATAAGGGACAGAGCGTGAAGGAGGCAGGTCCTTCACAGCCGGTAGAGATCCTGGGATTAAATGGTGTACCGGAAGCAGGTGAAATCTTTGTTGCCACAAAGAATGAGAAAGAAGCCCGTTCTATGGCAGAGACCTTTATTGCTTGTGATAAAGAGAAGCTGTTAGCAGAGACAAAAGCAAAAATGTCATTAGATGATCTGTTCTCCCAGATTCAGGCAGGTAATGTAAAAGAGCTGAATCTGGTTGTAAAGGCAGATGTACAGGGATCTGTTGAGGCAGTTAAGCAGAGTCTGTTAAAACTTTCGAATGAAGAAGTTGTGATCAAGGTAATTCATGCCGGTGTTGGTGCGATCAATGAATCGGATGTTATCTTAGCATCTGCATCTAATGCGATCATTATCGGTTTCAATGTTCGTCCGGATGCACAGGCAAAAGACGTTGCAGAACGTGAAAAAGTTGATTTGAGATTATATAAGGTTATTTATAACGCAATTGAGGATATCGAGGCAGCTATGAAGGGAATGTTAGATCCTATATATGAAGAACAGGTAACAGGACCCCTTGTAGTTCGTCAGACATTTAAGGCTTCCGGTGTAGGTACGATCGCAGGATGTTTCGTATTGGATGGAGTAATCCGTAAGAAATCCAGTGTTCGTATTACGAGAGACGGTGAACAGATCTATGAAGGACCACTTGCATCGCTGAAGAGATTTAAAGATGATGTGAAGGAAGTTAAAAATGGATTTGAGTGTGGTATTGTACTTGAAAACTTCAATGATCTGAAGGAAGATGATCAGATCGAAGCCTATGAAATGGTAGAAGTGCCTCGTTAGACTGGCGTGTAAAACAGATTGGAGAATATATGAGACGCACAAGTATTAAAAATACAAGAATTAATGGTGAGGTACAGAAGGAATTGTCGCGAATTATCAGTCGTGAGATCAAAGATCCGAGAATTCATGCAATGACTTCTGTAACACATGTTATGGTCACTCCGGATTTAAAGGAATGTAAAGCGTACATTTCTGTATTAGGAGATGATCAGGCAAAAGAAGATACCCTGGCAGGATTAAAAAGTGCTTCCGGATATATCCGGAAGGAACTTGCTCGAAGTATCAATTTGAGAAATACCCCGGAAATCACTTTTTATATTGATGAATCCATTGAATATGCGATCAATATGTCCAAGAAGATTGATGATGTGTTAAGTCATGATCGGGCGGTTGATCTAGAAGACAATGATTCGAACGAGGAGTAGAATGAACGATTTTATACGAGAAATAGAAAAAGCGAAGGATATTGTAATTTTGGGACATACAAGACCGGACGGGGACTGCGTAGGTTCCTGTCTGGGTGTATATAATTATGTGTTAGATAATTATCCGGATAAGCAGGTGGATATTTATTTAGATGCCTTTAAGCCGGAGTTCCTGTTTTTGAATGGTGCAGACAAGATATTGCATGAACAAAAGCAAAAGGTATATGACCTTTGTATTTCTATGGATAGTGGTGATCTGGATCGTCATGGTGATTTTGTCGTATATTTTGATTCGGCAAAGCGCACGATGTGTATTGATCATCATATAAGTAATCAGGGTTTTGGTGATGTCTGCTTTTTGAAGCCGGAATGCAGTGCTGCGGCAGAAGCGGTCTTTACATTGTTAGATGAGGATAAGATTTCACAACACTGTGCAGAATGTCTGTATTTAGGGATTGTACATGATACCGGCGTATTCAAATATACGAATACAACGAGACAGACGATGGAGATTGCCGGTAAACTGATTGAAAAAGGTGCAAGAAGTCAGTTGGTGATCGATGGTACTTTTTATCAAAAAACATTTAAACAGAACAAGATGCTTGCAAAGGCTTTGGATGCAGCGTTTTTAATGTTTGACGGCAAGGTGATCGTATCCTGCCTTACAAAAGATGTTTTTGATGATAATGATGCTACGAATCTGGATACCGATGGTGTGGTAGACGCTTTGCGCATCACGGAAGGTGTTGAATGTGCACTGTGGATGTATGAATATCCCAAGAAAGGTGTATTCAAATGTTCATTGCGTTCGAATGAGATTGTAAATGTCAGCATGATCGCCGGTTCCCTGGGTGGCGGCGGACATGTGAGAGCAGCTGGCTGTGAGGTGGAAGGTGACAAAGACACCATCATCTTAAAGGTAACAGACATGATCAAAGCGCAGTTAGACAATGCATGAACAAAGTAAGCGCAATGAGAGGATATAACATGTATGATGGCGTAATTAACATATATAAGGAAAAAGGCTTTACTTCGTTTGATGTGGTTGCCAAATTAAGGGGAATCCTGAAACAAAAAAAGATCGGACACACCGGCACCCTTGATCCGGATGCGGAAGGGGTGCTTGTGGTCTGTCTTGGAAAGGCGACAAAGCTTTGTGATATATTGACGGATAAAAACAAATCATACGAAGCGGTATTTCGTTTAGGAATCACCACAGATACGGAGGACAGCTCCGGGACAGTTGTGTCACAAAAGGATGTCTGCGTGACGGAGGAACAGGTGAAAGATGTAATTCAATCGTTTGTTGGAGAATATCAGCAGATTCCACCCATGTATTCTGCAATCAAGGTAAATGGCAGGAAATTGTATGAATTAGCAAGACAGGGGATTGAGATTGAGCGGAAACCGAGACCGGTCATGATCCATGACATTGAGATTCTGTCAATACAACTTCCGGTTGTAAAGATTGCAGTGAATTGCAGTAAAGGAACTTATATCCGGAGTCTTTGCAGGGATATCGGAGAACAGTTAGGATGTGGTGCGGTGTTGGAGCATTTACTCAGAACAAGTGTAAATGCACAGGAAACCGGATTTGTATTTACCACACAGGATGCATTAAGGCTTTCAGATGTGGAATCCCTTGTATCGCAGGGAATGTTGGATTCGCATATCATTTCCATTGACCGGCTGTTTCCACGGTACCCGAAATATACAGTGAATAAAAACGGAAATGCCAGATTAATGAATGGAAATCTTCTTTCTTTGCATGATCTGGAAGGTGAAGTATCGGAACAGGAAGACGAGACACCGGGACTGATCTATGATCAGGATGGAATATTCCGTGCGATTTACCGGTATCAGAGTGAACAGAAGATGTTCAAAGCAGATAAAATGTTTTTATAGTATAATTCATAATAATTACAAGAAGGAACATAACGGTATGATATATTTACGCGATGAGGAAGCAAAACGGTTTTCTACGGCTGGAACCGCAATTGCACTTGGCAAATTTGACGGGATACATGTTGGACATCAGATGCTGATAGATGGTCTGATGCAGGAAAAACAACAGGGAAAGACAGCATTGGTATTTTCTTTTGGAGATGCACCGGGTTCTGTGTTAGGAGGAAATGTTCATAAAAACATATATACAACTGAGGAAAAAGCATTGTATTGCGAGGAACTGGGTGTCGATATCCTGTTGGAATATCCATTTACAAGAGAATTTGCCGCAATGTCTCCGGAAGATTTTGTATCGCATTGTCTGGTACAGCAATTAGGTGTCAAGGCGGTTTATGTAGGTGCTGATTTTCACTTTGGAAAAGGGCGGAGCGGAAATGTTGCATTATTGCAGGCGCTTGGAGAAGAATACGGGTTTACGGTACATGCCGTACAGAAGAAAACATTGCATGGAAAGGTTGTAAGTTCTACGACAATTCGTGATATGCTGGAATCGCATTTTCATATTGCGAATGAAATGCTGGGCAATCCGTATTTTGTATATGGAGAGGTGGTACACGGGCAGCATTTGGGACACACGATCGGTTTTCCGACGATCAATCAAAGAGTTCCGGGACAAAAACTGGTGCCGGCAAATGGTGTGTATGCAAGCCGGGTAGAGATTGAGG
>HF987893.1:0-5195 GCA_000431135.1 Clostridium sp. CAG:590 | reverse complement strand
GCCGGGTAGAGATTGACGGAGTGACATACCGCGGTATTAGTAATCTCGGGAAAAAACCAACGGTAGATGGAATACATCAGGTTGGATTAGAGACCTATTTACTGGATTACTCCGGTAATTTATATGGCAAAAAACTCAAGACACAATTGTTATATTTCATACGTCCGGAAGAGAAATTCGCAAACGTGGAAGCGCTGCGAAAACAGATTCAAAATGACGTAAAACTCATGTTGGAACAGGATGAATATTAAAAATGAGAATGTCAAGAAAAAATGCTTGACATTCTTTTCTTTTTTCTGTATACTTAGCAAGGTTGATGTAAAGAGAAAATACTTTACAAGGAAGTGGATAGATGGAAAAGATTGTCAGACAGGCGTTATTATATGATTTTTATGGTGAATTATTGACCGAGCATCAGAAGTCAGTCTATTCCGATATTGTGTTGAATGATCTATCGTATTCGGAGGTTGCAAGAGATGAGGGAATCAGCCGCCAGGGAGTGTATGATCTGGTGAAGCGTTGTGACAAGATTTTGGAGGAATACGAGAGCAAACTGCTTCTGGTAGAGAAATTTTTAGAGACCAAGGAACGTGTCAGCAAGATCCATGAGTTGGCAACGGATCTTAAGACGATGACAGAGAACCCTGAATTGCAGGAAAAGATCAATGCAATTGAGGAGATATCCAAAGCAATCTATGAAAGTTATTGAGAGAGCAGTGTTTGCCTGGAGGTAATGTATGGCATTTGAAAGTTTATCTGATAAATTGCAGAATGCATTTAAAAAATTGAGAAGCAAAGGCTCCCTGACGGAAGCTGATGTCAAAGAGGCTATGAAAGAAGTAAAACGTGCGTTGTTAGAGGCGGATGTCAACTTCAAAGTAGTGAAACAATTTATTAATTCCGTGAGTGAACGTGCGATTGGTGAAGATGTACTGAAGGGATTGAATCCGGGACAGATGGTTATCAAGATCGTGAAGGAAGAGATGGATAAGCTGATGGGCTCTGAGACAACAGAGATCAAGCTGTTACCTTCGAACGAAGTAACCATCATCATGATGTGTGGATTACAGGGTGCAGGTAAGACAACAACGGTTGCCAAACTTGCAGGAAAATATAAAGAGCGCGGTAAGAAATGTCTCCTTACTGCCTGTGATGTGTATCGTCCGGCTGCGATCAAGCAGTTAGAGATCAATGGTGAGAAACAGGGAGTTCCGGTATTTACAATGGGAACACAGAATTCACCGGTTGATATTGCAAAAGCGGCAGTAGAACATGCTGCCAAGAATAATATACAGATTGTATTTTTGGATACAGCAGGTCGTTTGCATGTCGATGAGTCCATGATGCAGGAATTGCAGGAGATAAAGAAGAATGTGAATGTCACATATACGATATTGACAGTTGATGCCATGACCGGTCAGGATGCAGTGAATGTTGCAACCAGTTTTAATGAACAGATCGGTATTGATGGTGTGATTCTTACGAAGTTAGATGGTGATACCCGTGGTGGTGCTGCACTTTCCATTCGTGCGGTAACCGGTAAGCCAATCTTTTATGTTGGTATGGGTGAGAAACTTTCGGATTTGGAACAGTTCTATCCGTCCAGAATGGCAAGTCGTATTCTTGGTATGGGAGATGTAGAATCGCTCATTGAGAAAGCACAGAGTGCAATTGACGAAGAGAAAGCCAAAGAAATGGAACAGAAGATGAGAAAAGCATCTTTTGATTTCAATGATTTTTTAGATAGTTTAGCCCAGATGGAGAAGATGGGAAGTATGCAGGACATGCTTTCAATGATTCCGGGAATGGGCAATCAGCTTAAGAATGTGGAGATTGACGAGAAACAGATGAACCGGCCGAAAGCCATCATTTTGTCAATGACCAAAGAAGAGAGATCCAATCCGAATATCATCAATCCGAGCCGGAAACGCAGAATAGCGGCAGGTGCTGGTGTTGATATCAGTGAAGTGAATCGTCTGATCAAACAGTTTGAACAGATGCGCAAGATGATGAAACAGATGTCCGGAATGATGGGTGGTAAGCGTGGAAAACGTTTCCGTATGCCATTTGGATTTTAATGTTGGATGTACAAACCGATATGGTTTAGACATATAAGTTATAGCAGTCCGCAGTGTGGACAGGAAATGAAGGAGGTGAAATAAGACAATGGCAGTAAAGATGAGATTAAAGAGAATGGGATATAAGAGACATCCTTTCTATAGAGTAATTGTAGCAGATGCACGTTCTCCAAGAGATGGTAGATTTATCGAAGAGATCGGTACTTACGATCCAAATCAGGAGCCAAGCGTAGTTAAGATTGATGCAGATTTGGCAAAGAAGTGGTTAGCTAACGGTGCTCAGCCAACAGATACAGTTGCTAAGCTTTTAAAGCAGGCTGGTATTGAGAAGTAGGACTTGGGAGGTTATTCGTAGATGAAAGAATTGGTAGAAGTAATAGCAAAGTCCCTAGTTGATCACCCAGAGGATGTTGAGGTAATCGAGACCTCAAAAGATGACGCCATTTATGTTGAGCTTAAGGTTGCCCAGGAAGATATGGGTAAAGTAATCGGTAAGCAGGGTAGAATTGCAAAATCTATCCGTACAGTTGTGAAAGCAGCTGCTTCAAAGGGTGATAAGAAGGTAATTGTGGATATCAAATAGTGATATCGCATCTCATGGAAGGTTGTCACACAATGTGTGTGATTATCCTTCCATTTTTTGAATGAGAAGACGGGTACGGAACACAGAAAGGAAAATACATGGAAGATTTATTACAGGTTGGTGTGATCACATCAACACATGGTGTGCGTGGGGAAGTAAAAGTATTTCCGACAACGGACGATAATGCCAGATTTAAGAAGTTAAAAGATTGTTATCTGGAATATAAGAATGAAATGCTTCCGATCAAGGTACAGGGAGCGAAGTTCTTCAAGAATATGGTTATTTTGAAATTTGACGGGATTGATAATATCAATGACGTAGAAAAATACAAACAATGCAAATTGTATGTCGACCGGGAACACGCGGTTGCATTAGATGAAGACGAATATTTTATGACAGATCTGATCGGTCTTACAGTCGAAAAGGAGGACGGACAGGTATTGGGTACTTTAACAGAGATCATTCCGACCGGGGCAAATGATGTATATGTCGTTGCAGGAGAAGACAAAAAAGAATGGCTGCTGCCTGCAATCAGGGAATGTATTCTGAACGTTGATATGGAACATGGAAAAATGACCATCCGGTTAATGAAAGGAATGGAGGAATAAGATGCATTTTCATATATTGACTTTATTTCCGGAAATGGTGATGGACGGTCTTGGAACCTCGATCACCGGAAGGGCGATGAAAAAAGGTGCCATATCGGTAGATGCAATCAATATACGGGATTATGCACAGAACAAACACGGGCAGGTAGATGATTATCCGTATGGAGGCGGTGCCGGAATGGTTATGCAGCCGGGACCGGTGTATCGTGCATATGAGGCGGTAAAAGAACAAATTGAGCAGCGTAAGAGGTTGGAATGTGCAGCTACTGACGATAACGAAACGATGGAATATATTACAGCAGACAAAGGGAAGCAACTTCGTGTGGTTTACATGACACCACAGGGAAAGGTATTTAATCAGGAGATTGCACAGGAACTGGCGCAGGAAGAAGATCTGGTGCTGCTTTGTGGACATTATGAGGGAATCGATGAGCGGGTTTTAGAACGTATCGTGACAGATCATATATCCATAGGAGATTATGTGCTGACAGGAGGAGAATTGCCGGCTATGGTGGTGATCGATGCAGTATCGCGTATGGTGCCGGGTGTGCTTCACAATGATGTAAGTGCAGAGTTTGAGACATTTCATGATGATCTGTTAGAATATCCGCAATATACAAGGCCGGAAGAGTTTATGGGAGAACGGGTGCCGGATGTATTGTTGAGTGGACATCATAAGAATATTGAAGCCTGGAGACTGGAACGTTCTATGGAACGTACGAAAGAAAGACGACCGGATCTGTGGGCAAAGCATCAGGCCAATCAGAATCAATAAAAGCCTGGTCTTATAGCAGATATAACGGAAGATGGAAAAGGGGAAGAGTGTATGGAAATAGGAACGTATGGGTACGAAAAATCAGAATTGCTTACGCTTGCAGAACAGATTTATCAATGCAAACATGATATAGAGGATCTGGAACTGGAACTGAATGAAGTACAGTTTCATTATACTTATATTGGAAAACGAAAGGATATTGTAACACACGAAGTGATCTTTCGTCTGCTGTTTATACTAATTTGTACAGGAATTTTATTGGGATGTGTGGTTGTTCCGATCATGCTGAATCTGTTTCTGTTTACCATTCCTTTTTTACTGATCGCGGATTTTATGTTGATCAAAAGAGAAATCAAGATGTTGCTTACCCTTTCGTATAGCAGCAATCCGGAACGTGCCGGAAAGTTTGCACAGCATTTTCATATTGTAACATTTCAAAGTGATACCATTCAGACAAAGAAAAAGATTCAGGAATTACAGGAAAGAATCAAGGTCTGCAATGATAAATTAGAGGGATTGCAGAAGAAAAAACAGGAATATATAGAAAAACAACAGCAAAAGGAAGAGATTCTTCGGAAAAACGGGATTCTATATGATGAGAAACCGAATGTGCAGAATAGTAAGTTCAACTTGAAGATGGATGATGCGTGGACAAATGATATACAGGAATTAGATGAATACTATCGCAAGGAAGAAGCGTATCTGGGACAATTGCTGGCAAATGTTGATCGGAATATACAATTATATAACAGAGAAATTACGAAAATTGATTCAGAGTTTGAACAATCGAAAAAGTTATTGCTCTTAGCTGTGATCGTTTTTGTACTTGTTGCAATTATCCAGAATTCGCTTAGCGGTGTTGCATATACGGTAAGTGCCATTGTTTGTGTGATCGTCAGCATAATTTCAGTGATAATTCTTGAAAATAAATGCAGGATTCCCATTATCAATTATTATGTAGAACAAAAGAGTCCATTGTTTGAGGATTATGCATTTACACACAATATGGTTCCGGTCGCAGAAAAACGACAGGAGTATATTGAATGTAAAGAAAAATACGAGAAAGAACTGACAGAAGTGAAGAACAAAAGGAAAGCCTTAGATGCATGAGGCGTTTTTGTTTCGTTTTAAAATACGGTATTTCATACTCT
>HF987892.1:48639-57940 GCA_000431135.1 Clostridium sp. CAG:590 | reverse complement strand
TCCGTCTTACTCACGCTGTGCAAGAGGGGTGGGATTCCAGAGGGTTTCGAATGCAGATATGGACACCGGTTTGGAGAAGTAGTATCCTTGCGATACCGGACATCCGTGGTCATAAAGGAAATCAGCTTGTTCCTTTGTTTCTACGCCTTCTGCGATCACATCTAATCCAAGGTCATTAGACATAGAGATCACATGGGATACAATAGTTTGTCCGTTTTTGTTCTCGAAACAGGTATCTAAGAAAAGACGATCCATTTTAAGGACGTCAAATGGTGTATTTTTTAGCATGCTGAGAGAGGAGAGCCCGGAACCGAAATCATCCATCATCAGAGTAAATCCGGCTTCTTTGAATGCATTAGCATATTGTATGGTTTCATCATTCTCGGCTGTTTCTGTAATTTCTATCTGTAATAGATCAATCGGAATATGATATTCAGCAATCAGATTTTTCAGATATTGCACAATATTGAATTTGTCTAAATAAGTTCGCGATACGTTAATGGAGATCGGAATAGGAGTAATTCCCTGATCCATCCATTTGCGTAATAAGATGCATACGGACGTCCACATAAATTGATCCAGCTTTAAAATGAATCCATTCTTTTCAAAAATTGGAATAAATGAATCCGGTGGAATGATCTGTTGATTGTCCGGTATCCAGCGAACAAGTGCTTCTGCTCCGACAATTTCGGAATGTTCTTTGTTATATCGATATTTGGGCTGTAGAAACACATGAAATTCATGGTTAGCTAACGCAGCATCCTCAATGTCTTCAATAAATGCAGTCTCGTTGTGGATGTCTTTCGGTATATCGTTATAGAAAGCGACGTTCTTCATAACGGAGTTCTTGATATAGGTTCTTGCAATGCCGGCCTTGTCGCCGCTGGTACGGTAATGAGTAGTGGTACCTGGTACGATTGCAACACCGTATGACATACTGAAGCGGATTGTGTTCCAGCGATGCAGGCGGGCATCCAGTTCCTGAATAAAAGTCAGTATGTCTTCTCTGGATGTATAATAGGTGACAATTTCGAATAAATCTGCCGACATGCGGCTGTATATATGGTTGCTGTCGCACATTACTTTTAGCGTATCCAGTATATATTGCAGAATCTGATCACCAACCTCACTACCATGTACTTCGTTAATATAACGGAATTTGCGAATATCAAATTGAATAAATGCATATTCGCGGTCACGGTCTCTGGAAAGAAATTCTTCAATTCGGTTTAAAAATATGGATGGATTCTTGTCATTAGAAAAGGATTGTATAATCTGACGGTTCTGCAGGTCGTGTTCGGACATACCATATAATTTGCCGACATAGGAACGGATGCACCCATTGTCATCTAAGTCCAGATAACACGTCAGCGTATATAATTTGGGGTAGCAATCTGTAATTTGTAAATGAATATCAACCGTTAACTCCTCCATGCGGATTGGTTCGGTAATTCCCTGCTTTATGCGGTCATACAAATTAATAATCTTGCCGTGATCTTCCGGACTTACCCATGTGCCGTTATATAATTCCTGTAACAGATCATCACTTTTGTTTTTGATCTGCGCCGGCAGATAAGGATTGGATTCTATATAACAGAAACCGGTTTGCGTGTTCTTATAAAAGTATATAGAATCAAAATGAGCCTGACGTATTCTTGGTATATTCTGCAATTCCTTGCGTAAAGATTCTTCCAAAAGGCACCATCCTCTCTATAGAATTCAAATTGTTAGAAGGTTTATAAGAAAAACATATGGAGTATCTGAATAAAAAGCAGATATATAAATATGCGATACTTGACTTCAGTTTTGATTATGTAATAGTATAACATAATAATTATTAAATGAATACACTTTATGGAAATATTTCCTAAATTTAAACCTAAAAGATTTAATAAAAATGGTATGGTTTCGGAGTGGAACGATGACAAGTTACGAGGAATGTGGTATCATGATTCATTAGAATTGTTATATATTGCAGATTGGAGAAAAAATGAAATTAACAGATTTTAATTATGATTTACCGGAAGAATTGATTGCACAGGATCCATTAGAGAAGAGAAGTGATTCACGCTTAATGGTAGTAGGACGGGAAGATGGCAGTATTACGCATAAACATTTTTATGATATTATTGATTATCTGAATCCGGGAGATTGTCTGGTGATCAATGACACAAAAGTAATTCCGGCAAGACTGATGGGCGTAAAAGAGGATACGGGAGCATCCATTGAAGTTCTTTTATTAAAGCGTAAGGAAGAAAAGATATGGGAGACGCTTGTAAAACCGGGGAAGAAGATGAAAGTGGGAGCCAGGGTTGTATTTGGCGATGGTTTACTGACCGGTGAGGTTGTGGATATTGTAGAAGAGGGTAATCGGTTAATCCGTTTTGAATATGAGGGAATATGGGAGGAATTGTTAGATCAGTTAGGACAGATGCCGTTACCGCCATATATTACACATCAATTGCAGGATAAGAACCGGTATCAGACAGTATATGCAGAGCATGAGGGATCAGCAGCTGCACCAACGGCAGGTTTGCATTTTACGAAGGAATTGTTACAACAGATCAAAGATAAAGGTGTAGATATTGCACATGTGACATTACACGTTGGTCTTGGTACGTTTCGTCCGGTTAAGGTGGATAATATTTTGGATCATCATATGCATTCCGAATTCTATATCGTAGATCAGGAGGCGGCCGATAAGATCAATGCGGCAAAAGCAAGAGGCAATCAGGTGATTTCAGTAGGAACGACAAGTACGAGAACAATTGAGTCAGTGGCAGATGAGAATGGATTTATGCGTGCAGCAAGCGGATGGACGGATATTTTCATTTATCCGGGATATCAGTTTAAGGTAGTGGATTCGCTGATCACGAATTTCCATTTACCAGAATCCACATTGCTGATGTTGGTATCGGCATTGTCAACGAGAGAGAACATGCTGCATGCTTATGAGGTTGCGGTGCAGGAACGATATCGTTTCTTCTCATTTGGCGATGCAATGTTTATTCAGAAAAGACAATAAATGTAATAGAAAATGATAGGGACAAACATAGTAAAATCAAGGGTTGCAACTGTCGGTTGACAAATTTCAAGGTAGACTTGGTAGAAGAAATACAGAGGAAAGTATACGATGGGAAAAAATGAGCAAAAGGAGAAATTGAATATGAATTTATCAGAAAAGATTTTCAACGAACGCCGGAAGCTTGGTTTATCCCAGGAACAGTTTGCGGAGAAGATGCAGATCAGCCGGCAGGCGGTTAGCAAATGGGAGTCGGGGCAGTCCACACCGGATCTGGATAAGATTGTGCTGATGAGTCAGATATTTGGGGTATCAACAGATTATTTATTGAAAGAGACTGTTGATACGGTGGAGAATACGGAGAGTACAATTGCCGGAGATTCTATATACGATTCGAGTAATAGTAGAAAAAGTGGTATGGCAGATGCAGAGTTTAATGAACGATCTGAAAGCAATAGTGAAAATACCAGGGAGAATAATTTCAGAAAAGAACTCACCAAGAATGAAGTAGATTCTTATATGGAAGTGAGAGAGAAATCGGGCAAACGGATTGCAATAGGGGTATGTTTATGTCTATTAAGTTTTGCATTTTCTTGTATTGCAATTATGATTACAAAAAGACTGGGGGCACCGGAGGACATTCAGGATACTGCAGCAGGAACTGTTATGTTTCTACTACTTGGAACTGCTGTTATGTTGTTCATAATGTCTGGCTTGCGTCTCCACATATATGAATATTTGGAAAAAGAGGATTTTCTCCTTCCGGATGATATCAAGCTGCTGATCACAGATAAGAAGAAAGGGTATCAAGAGATATTCAATATTCATATTACAATAGGTGTTATTCTGGTAATTCTGGCGGTTGTATTGTGTATGTTAGCAGAGACGTTTTTGGGATACACAACGATGAAAGATTATACTGATGAGGTGCAGGGCATAATTATGTTTGGAGTACTCGCTGTTTCTGTATTTTTATTTGTTCAGGCAGGAATACGTATGGGAACTTATAATATTTTATTACAGGAGCAGGATTATACCAAAGATAAGAAGCTGGCAAAGAGAGAAGGAGCGGACAGGATGGGTCAGATTGCAGGGATTTATTGGTGCCTGATGTGTGCTATTTATCTTGGATTCAGTTTCTATACCAATGATTGGGGAAGAAGTTGGATTCTGTGGCCGGTTGCAGGCTGTGCGTTTGGGGCAATTGCGGTTGCTGTTTCGCTGAAGCACCCGCGCAAATAAATGATTACCCTTGCAGCGTAAGGGACGGACGATGTGTGAAGGCACATGCATAGGTTGTACCAAAGTGCAATAAGGGATGTGGACAAATGATGGTACCGGCGGAATCACAGCACTGGCCGTTGTTGTTCGGTGCATTGGTATCTCTTGGCGAGGCAATTGTTGGTCTGGATGTAGTTGGCGTAGGTATCTACGCATTCATGAACCGTCTGTTGATCCCAACCGGTTTGCATCATGCTCTGAACAATGTATTCTGGTTCGATACGATTGGACTTGGTTTCCTGTCAGGTTGGAAAGGGCTCATTCGTTATCTGGGCTAATACGATCGCAATAAAGATAAGCACACATCCGGATAATTCCTGTGCATTCATGGATTGTCCGAGTATTATCCATCCGGCAAGCACGGAAAATACAGATTCTAAGCTCATTAGCAGAGAGGCAATGGTTGGATTCAGTCCATTCTGTCCAACAATTTGCAGGGTGTAACCAACGCCGCTGGACAGTACACCGGCATATAGCAGAGGAATCCAGGCATCCATACTGCCAAAAGAGGGGAGCCAGGCCTGGATACCTGCGATTGAGTGATGCATATCTGCAAAGAACATTGGAATTAACCCGAGAATACCGCACACAAAAAACTGAATACATGACAGTTTAACGCCGTCCACTAATGGCGAAAAATGGTCGATAGTTAAGATGTGGCAGGCAAACACAACCGCACAGATCAGCACAAGAATATCCCGTAATTGTAATGAAAAACCACCTTCGTCCATACAGAGAAGATATAATCCTGCAACTGCAAGAACAACACCGATCCAGATCTTAAGTCCACAGCGTTTATGGAAGAACAGACCGAGAATCGGTACGATCAGTATGTAGCAGGCGGTGAAGAATCCGGCTTTGCCGGCAGGTACACCAAAGTATAGACCAAGCTGCTGTAAGGTAGTTGCAACAAACAGAATACATCCACAACAGATACCTCCGGTCAGGAGGTTTTTTTTCTGTTGTGGGGAAGGAACGGGATTGCCGTTCCTGCGGTCTGATATGTTAATGATCGGAAGTAGAAAAATACCGCCGATAAAGGAGCGGATGCAGTTAAAGGTATATGGTCCGGTTGCTTTGGCACCGGTTGTCTGTGCTACAAATGCAACACCCCAAATCAGGGCGGCAAGCACAAGAAAAAATGAATTTCTGATTTTGTTTACTTTCATGATATAACGTCCCTGTAAAGAATTTTTATATAATGGTGTTTGGAATGCGTTCTGCTTTTATCCCAATTTCTGTAAATCTTCATAGAAGGTCGGATAAGAGATATTAACACATTCGGCACCAAGGATCTCGGTATCCCCATCTGCAAGACCGCCGGCAATAGCAAAACTCATAGCAATCCGGTGATCGAGTCTGGAATCGATCGTAGCAGCATGAAGAGGCTTGCCGCCATGAATGATCATACCGTCGTCGGTTGCTTCAATATCCACTCCCATGGCAGACAGGTTATCGACCATAACATCAATCCGGTTGGATTCTTTGACTTTCAGCTCCTGTGCATCTTTGATCGTGGTCGTTCCATCGGCAAATGCAGCCATAATGGCGATAACCGGGATCTCGTCGATCAATTTTGGAATGATATCACCTTCAATGGTACAACCGTGCAGACTGCTGGTGCGTACGGTAATATCGGCAACCGGTTCTCCAACATCCTGTTTCACATTAGAGAGTGTAATATCTGCACCCATATTCCTACATACAGTAAGAATACCGTCTCTGGTCGGATTGATCCCGACATGGCGTATCGTGATCTCGGAATTCGGAGTGATCAGCCCGGCGACAATGAAATATGCCGCAGAGGAAATGTCACCAGGAACTTCAATATGCTGCGCATGTAGTTCGGCTGCAGGTCTGACAGTAGCGGTCGTTCCTTCGCTTCTGATATCAACTCCGAACGATTCAAACATTAATTCCGTATGATTTCTGGATAGTGCCGGTTCAGTCACGCTGGTTGCGCCTTCTGCATATAACCCGGCTAACAGGATTGCGGACTTGACCTGCGCGGAAGCAACAGGGGAATCATAATGGATTCCATGAAGATGACCGCCGGATACGGTAAATGGAGCACATTGTTCTGTCTCCAGACTGTGGAAAGAGGCCCCCATCAAAGAAAGGGGCTTCATGATCCGGCCCATAGGACGTTTACGAATAGAAGCGTCCCCATCTACCGTAGAGGTAAATGGCTGTGCAGCTAAGATACCGGACATTAAACGGGTTGTAGTACCACTGTTTCCAACATCTAAGGTGGCAGAAGGGGCGGTCAGACCGTGTAAACCGTTGCCGTGAATTCGTACAGTATTGGTAGCAGGATCGTTCTCGATTGTAATTCCCATTTTCCGGAAACAGGAGATGGAAGATAGACAATCGGCTCCTTGTAAGAATCCGGTTACTTCGGTTGTTCCTCTGGCAAGGGAACCAAGCATAATACTTCTGTGAGAAATGGACTTGTCACCGGGAACAGTAAGTTCTCCACGTAACTGGTTAAAATGTCTGATCTGCATGATGTTTCTTCTCCTATCGTTCATAAACTGTATATTGATGTTGCTTTAATTGTTCTGCGGCAGCGATTGCACTGTCGTTATCATAGAAAGAAAGCCGTAATACACCTTCATTATCTTCTCTGTTATGTGTGATGCCAATATTTTTCAGGTTAATTCCGGCATCGCCGATGATGTTTACTGCCTTTGCGATTGCATTTGGAACATCCGGAATATCAATGTATACTTCGTAATTTACCCGGATCACACCGGTCGCATGTTCCGGAATGGAATTGCGGTAATCCTTGGCACTGTCAAAGAAAGAATAGATTCCGCGGGCATCTTCGGACTGAATGGCATCGATCATTGTATCAATCTCGTTACGAAATGTCTGTAATCCCTTTACTATATTGACCGGGTTGCTTAACAGGATATGTTCCCAGACAACCGGGTTTGAGGAAGCAATACGGGTTATATCTTTGAATCCACCGGCAGCCAGTTGCTTTAACATTCCATTCTGATCGTCCTGGACAGCAACTAAATTCACTAAAGAGGAAGCAATGACATGTGGTATATGACTGATATATGCTGTAATCTCATCATGTCGTTCCGGACTATATAAGATTGGAATTGCACCCAGATCCTCGATAAAAGTCCGGAATGCAGATACTTTATCATCTGCGACCGCCTCGGAAGGTGTTACAAAGTAGTAAGCATTCTCCACCAGCCGGTCATGTGCGGCTTCGTAACCGCTTCGTTCGGAGCCGACCATAGGGTGACCGCCGATAAAGTAATCGTCTAATTGCTGGTCGTGAATTGCCTGATAGATATCACTCTTTACACTTCCTACATCGGTTAAGATACAACTGTCTTTCATGATGCGCTTTAATATAGGAAGATATGCGATATTATAATGCACCGGAGCACATAAAAAGATATAATCGCAATTATGCATAGCTTCGATGGATGTTACAGTCTTTGATAATGTATGATCGTCTAAGGCAAGCCGCAGGGCTTCCTGATCTACGTCGTAGCCTAATATTTCAGTATCCGGAAAGATGCGTCGGATTGATTTGGCAATGGAACCGCCAATGAGTCCTAGACCAATAAATCCAATGCTGAAATGTTCCTTTGTATTCATAAATGTTCACTCCGTTTTCCATTATATTTACTGCATTTATTGTAATATCAGAAAATGAAGATGTCAACACTTTAAATTGCTAAAGTGCGGATTTGTCTTATATGGTTTAATTGCCGGATGAATCCAGCAAAAGCATTCGTTCTTCTTCGGTAAGAGGACGACTTTCCCCTGATGCAAGATCTTCCGGGAGACAAAGGGCACCAAACCGGATTCGCTTCAGATATAGTACTTCTTTGTTAACTGCCTGAAACATTCGTTTTACCTGGTGAAATTTCCCTTCATGAAGTGTTACTTCTATATAAGAGAGGTTATCATTATCTGCATCCAATGCAAGTTGTTTCAAATGATCCGGAAGAGAAGGTTGTCTTGTCTGTGCTTCTGTGTAAGGATAAAACGTAAGTGCCGCAGGCATTGCCACGTTCAGATCTTCGTCACCGATAACCAGCCCGTTGGCAAATGCAGCGACGTCGGTATCCTTTACGATTCCTTTGATGATCGCAAAATAGGTCTTATCTACATGCCGTTTTGGCGAAAGCAGACGGTGAGCAAGCACACCATCATTAGTAATAAGAAGTAATCCCTCGGTATCTTTATCTAATCGCCCAACCGGTGCCAAATCCTTGCGGGCGGAAGCAACAAGTGAGCATACGGTTGGAGCTGTGTTATCCCGGGTTGCACTGACGTAACCTGCCGGTTTGTTCAATATGTAATATTCGTATTCTTCGAGATGAATCTCTTCATTCAGATAAGTAATGATATCGGTTGAAGGATCTACTTTATATTCCGGTTTTTGGATTGTATTCCCATTCACCGTGACATATCCTTTTTTCAGTTCTTTTTTAATAATGGAACGTGTGCCGATTCCGGCATCTGCAAGATATTTGTCAATTCGAATAACTGCCACGAATCAATTCCTCCTTATTATATAGAAATTATTCTTATCGCTTTTTGAGTGTATCATGATTTTATAATACACGCAACCAATGCAAAGAGGGTGTTACGCTGATGGGATGATATGTTTTTGTTGGCAGAATATATAAAAATAAGTATAAATATTTCAACAATTGTACAAACTTGTAATGATATCTTAACATATTATAGTAGGTTCTTTGTGCGATTATCCTGTTGGTTATGTACAAAAAGTACGAAAAAAGGGGATTTCAGGGTAAAAAATGACATATTGACATTTAGATTGTTAAGTGTTATATTACAACTTGTAACAAGTTTGTAACATTTTGGTATGAGGTTTAATTATCGTAATACTATTATGAAGTTTAGGATATCAACGAGGGGACAGAGATAGAAGAATCGTTTTGTTGATGGAGGAAAGAGACTATGCGACATAACAGAAGCGCGGGTATGACAGAACGCCAT
>HF987892.1:46889-48630 GCA_000431135.1 Clostridium sp. CAG:590 | reverse complement strand
CGGTTATGACAGAACGCTATAAACTTTACATGAGAAAGAACATCTTCAATGGAAGATATTTTGTGAGAAATATGCAGATTGCACTTTGTGCAATTGTTTTGATTGCATTAGTTGTCGGTGGAATTATATTGGCACATTCCGGTAGTGATAATCAGAAGGAACTGGCTAAGAATGATAAAGTAAATGCAATGGATGCATTATTTGGAAGCAGCGAAGAAGCAACCAAGGCTGCAACGGAAGAAGTAACGGAAGCAACAACCGAAGCTGTTCAGGTTGCAATGGCAACGGAAGAGGTAGCAACCGAAGCAACAACCGAACCGGTCGTTGCTTATACAGAGCAGACCGTAGCAAGTAAGCCGGAAGGTGAATTTGACAAGAAGTGTATTGCCGATGTTGAGGAGACATTGAACATTCGTAAGACTCCAAGTACCGATGGTGAGTTTGTGGGATCTATGAATCCGGGAGCGATTGCAATTGTAGAAGGTACCGATGGAGAATGGACGAAGATTAAGTCCGGTGATGTAGAAGGTTATGTATTATCAGAATATGTATTAACCGGAGACAGTGCAGAGGAATTTGCTAAGGATTATGTTACATTACAGGGTACAGTCTTAGAGGATGGCGTGAACATCCGGGAAGAGAAGTCAACAGATGCAGATATTGTTACTGTATTAGATAAAGATGCAAGTGTTACTGTGTTAGATGATCCAAGAGAGGATGAAGATAAGACGGAAGCGGATGCATCGACAGAGGAATCTGCAACAGAGAAGGTTACCTCTGAGAATACAGAGGCTGCTACAAGTGAAGCAGTTACGGAGACCGCAACACAGGCTGCGGAAGATGATACGACAGAGGTTGTAGCTTCTACAGAGCAGAATACAGAAGTAACAACACAGAATAGTTCAGAAGAAGCAGCAACAGAGCAGAATACAGAGGCATCTACACAGGCTGCTACAACAGAGCAGAGTACAGATGATATTACATGGCTTACTGTTATGTTAGCAGATGGCAAGACAGGTTATGTATCAGCAGATCTTGTGGATATTGACCGGTTATATGAGATTGCGGTATCTGCAGAAGAATTGCAGAGAAGAGAAGAAGAGAAATTAGCGGCTGAGAAAGCAGCGGCAGAAGCTGCAGCAGAGGCTGAGAGACAGGCAACGCAGGTTGCACAGAATACAACAACGACAACAAGTTCGAATACAAGTTCCGATACTTCTTATAAGGGTGCATCGACGACACCGGTTAAGGCAACGGAATCCGGCGAATGTATTGGAACATTTACAATAACAGCATATTGTGGATGTAAGAAGTGTTCCGGTGGTAACAGTAAGACTGCAAGTGGAACAACACCGACAGAGGGAAGAACCATTGCAGCGGATACAAGTGTGTTACCATATGGTTCACAGGTTGTAATTGATGGAGTGGTATATACCGTAGAAGATTGTGGTAGTGGAGTAAAAGGTAATCATATTGACATTTTCTTCTCAACACATGCAAAAGCATTAGCATATGGAACCAAGACCGTTAAGGTATATAAGTATTAATTTGATATCAAATATAGCGAGATAGAGCGAATCCCCGGCTTCGGTAAGAGGCCGGGGATTTTGTATAGATAACCGGGTACATATTTGTGTTTGTAGGATTGTAGATTATGTTAGAATCTGCTGCAACTCATACACTTGACTACTAATTTCTTCCATGATATATTATGAATATAAAACAAGAAAGGACTTGACAT
>HF987892.1:18795-46832 GCA_000431135.1 Clostridium sp. CAG:590 | reverse complement strand
AAAGTAAAGTAAAGTAAAGTAAAGCAAAGCACTAACTAACAGAGCTTTATTTGTTGAACCTATTTTTTGTATGTCATGTCTGAAGGAACGGGTAAGCCGGGCACATATATTAGAAGTATTCTGATATATGTCCCCGGCTTTTTTTGTGCATTTACACTACTTGTGAGTATAAGGGTGCTTGAAGGTTATCCTGTTCATGTTTACAAAATTATTATATTTAAATCAGGAGGAAGGATATGAGAAATTTACGAAAGTTCACTGCGTTTTTGTTGACAGTAGTGATGGTGGCAGGAATGCTTGTAATGCCGGGAAGCAATGTGCAGGCAGCAAAGAAAAGAAAGGTACAGTTAAATAAGAAGACGGTAACGTTAGAGGTAGGAAAAAAGGTTACTTTGAAACTGAAAAACGCACCGAAGAAGAAAAAGATTACATGGAGCAGCAACAAGAAAAAGGTTGCCAGTGTCAGCAAGAAAGGTGTCGTTACTGCAAAAAAAGCCGGTAAGGCTAAAATTACCGCTAAGGTCAGCGGCAAGAAATATGTATGTAAGGTAACAGTGAAGAAAAAGAAGAAACAAGCTGCAACAACAGAGGCGGCGACGCAGCAGAATGCAACGACGAAAGCACCAAAACCGGAGAATCCGACAACACCAACAACGACGGAAGCACCAAAACCGGAGAAGCCGACAACACCAACAACCCCGGATAAACCATCAGATTCTGACAAGCCGACAACCCCGGATAAACCATCGGATTCAGACAAGCCGGAAACACCGGATAAACCATCAGATTCTGACCAGCCAACGAAACCGGCTGACATTACGCTGATTAATACAGAGGGTAAAAATGCTGATGATGTAGCAGCATTACAGGAGATCATAAAAGAACAGAATGCCAAAGGCGCAACAATTCCAACAGATGCCAATCTAGTAGCGAAATGTGAAGAAAACGAAGAAGGAGATATGTGGTATACATCGGGTTATATTTGGAATAGTGATGGGCGCTTAGAAGGCATTTATTGGGTTAATTGTAATATGCAAGGCTCAATTACGTTAGAAAAATTGTCTGCATTGAAAACATTGATATGTTTTAGCAATCAATTGAGCAGTCTGGATGTAAGCAAAAACAAGGAATTAACAGAGTTAAATTGTAATGGAAATAAATTGAGCGGTCTGGATGTAAGCAAAAATACAGCATTAACAGTGTTATATTGTTATTCGAATAACTTGAGTAGTCTGGATGTAAGCAAAAATACAGCACTAACACGGTTAGATTGTGGTTATAATAAATTGAGTAGTCTGGACGTAAATATAGCATTAATAGAGTTAGATTGTGATTGGAACAACTTGAGTAGTCTGGATGTAAGCAAAAATACAGCATTAACAGAGTTAGATTGTAGTGATAATAAATTGAGTAGTCTGGATGTAGGCAAAAATACAGCATTAACAAAGTTAAGTTGTAGTAGCAATATCTTGACCAGTTTGGATGTAAGTCAAAATACAGCATTAACAGAGTTAGCTTGTAGTTATAATAAATTGAGTAGTCTGGACGTAAATACAGCGTTAACATATTTAGATTGTTGTGATAATAACTTGAGTAGTCTGGACGTAAGCAAAAATACAGCATTAACAGTGTTATATTGTTATTCGAATAACTTGAGTAGTCTGGATGTAAGCAAAAATACAGCGTTAACATATTTAGAGTGTACTGATAATAAATTGAGTACACTGGATGTGACGAATAATAAAAATTTAGATACTTTATATTATGATGATACAGTAACAGTAATTGGCTGGGAGGAGAAATAATAGCATAATACGGAATTGAATAATTAACTTATATACAAGGTTGTTGCAATGCAGACTTTGGCTAGAATACATGCCGGGAACAGGTGTTGATTTGTTCCCGGCATATATTTTTGCAATGGAAAAGTAGATAGCATTTGTAGTACAATATGGATATAATGAAGATATTAGATGGATTCACAGGGGAGAAGAATAATGATATGAGGATATTACATTTTGAAGATAATACAACCAAATATATGGCGATTCACAGCGTGGTGCAGTCGTTAGGCATTGAAGATATCACATGGGTAGAAAGTGTAGAAGAAGGATTGGAGCATTTAAAGGATACAACATCTTCCTATGATGTGATCCTGTCCGATATGCATTTTCCAATTACAAAGTGGGGAAAGCCGGAATGGGAAGCTGGCGATCGGGTAATTCAGGAAGTGAAAAAGCGTGGATTAGAGATACCGGTTATTATCATATCGTCTGCACAGATGCGTGTGGATGGAGCATATGCAGCTATTTGGTATAGCGATAGCCGGGATTGGGAAAGTGAATTGAGAAAGTGTCTGCAATCCGCAATTGATTTAGCTGTTCGGCTTGATATATAATATGGAGAACGTATGAAAATAACAGATGCAAAGTCTTATGGAGAAGAGAGGGTAACATGGCAGACAGGATATTGTTAGTAGAAGATGATTATGCATTAGCATTAGGAACGGAATATGCTTTGCAGGCAGAAGGATATGAAGTCGTGACAGCGGGCAGAATAGAACAGGCATATGAGATGCAGCGGGAGGGCAGACCGGATCTGATCCTGTTAGATGTAATGCTCCCGGATGGTAACGGCTATGACTTTTGCCGGAAGATCCGGCAGGAAGGATGTCAGACACCGATCATTTTCCTGACAGCAGTAGGAGAAGAAGTGAATATTGTACAGGGGTTGGAATGTGGAGCGGATGATTATGTGACCAAACCGTATCGGGTGAAGGAACTGCTTTCCCGGATAGCAGCGAATCTTAGAAGATATCGGCTGACACAGAGAAATGTGGAGCCGGAAGGGTATCATTTCGGGCAGCATTGTTTCTATCCGAAGGAATTTCGTCTGTATCGGAATGGAGAACTGGTAGATTGTACGCCTAATGATCTTCGACTACTCGGAGAATTGATCGCACATGAAGGTCAGGTGTTAGAACGGGGGCAGATATTGGAGCGTCTGTTTGATGCACAGGAATCTTTTGTGGATGACAATACACTATCGGTCTATATGAAGCGTCTGCGTGGTAAATTAGGAGAAGATGCAGAGTATATTGAGACGGTACGAGGAGTAGGTTATCGGTTTACGAGAAAGGAAACGGGACATGGAAAGTGATTACGAGCGCAAACATTATAGGTTCATTTATCTGATCGGAAGTATTCTGGCTGTTCTGGCTATGATCGTGTGGCTGTTTGTCCGGGATGGGGAATTATCGGTTACGGAATGGGGCTGCGTGATTATTCTTGGTGTTGTTCTGTTTGTCTTTTACCGGATCTCCTACGGAAGAGTGAACAAGCTGTATGGCGAGATGGAGAAGCTTTCCGGGATGATGAATGAGGTGATGGAACAGTGCGGCGATATGGTGGAAGAGGAATACTATGAGGGTGCTGTTGGAATCCTGTACACGAATTTCTATAAGATGGTAGCAGTGCTCCGGGAAAGCCGTGACCGGGAGATGAAGGAGAAGATCTTTCTGCGAGATATTATCTCGGATATATCCCATCAGCTTAAGACACCATTGGCATCTTTGAATGTATTTGTGGATCTGTTGTTAGAAGATAAGGTGGAGGATAAGGAGAAGCAGCACCAGATTCTTACGGAGGCATCGAATCAGCTAAGCCGGATGGAGTGGATGGTACTTTCTATGTTGAAGCTTGCCAGGATTGAGGCAGGTTCCATTCAGTTTGAGTGTAAAGAGATTCCGTTATCCCATATCTTCCTGCAGGCAGAAAATGGAGTTACTCATTTATTAGAGACAAAGCACCAGAAGCTGATAGTGGAAGGTGACGAGAATATCGAACTTCTCTGTGATGGAGACTGGCTGACGGAAGCGCTGATCAATCTGCTTAAGAATGCTTCGGATTATTCGGGAGAGAATACCAATATCCGTCTTCGTGTGGAGCATACGAATGTGTATACCAGAATCTATGTGGAGGATGAGGGTGTCGGGATTCCGGAAAACGAGTTGGTGAATATCTTCAAACGATTCTACCGGGTACATAATGAGGTCAATCCGAATAGCGTAGGAATCGGTCTGTCTCTTGCAAAGTCCATTGTAGAAGGAATGGGTGGCAGAATATCGGTTAAGAGTGAGGAGAAAAAAGGAACGAGCTTTTCTCTGACTTTTTGTAAATAATGGAACATCCATGATCGAAGTAATCCAAAAATATTATAGCTTCTGTAAAAAATATTCCATTTTTTTCTAGCCGGAAATGTATATAATAAGATTATCAGCTAATTTTTTTCAGCATAGTTTCAGAGATGAGCGATTGGTAATCAATTGCTTGTCTCTGGTCTCCCCCTTTTTCAAGGTAGGAGTTGAAGAAGATTTTGTTATGTTTTATGGAATTGGAGGAGCATCGTTGTAAGATGCCGAATGGGAATATGGGATATACAGCAGATCAGACAAGATACGATACCATGCAATATAACCGATGTGGAAAGAGTGGCTTATTGTTGCCGCTTCTTTCACTTGGATTCTGGCATAACTTTGGCTCCAAAGATGATTATGAGAATATGAAAGCCATGTGCTTTACCGCATTTGATCATGGAATTACGCACTTTGATCTGGCAAATAATTATGGACCGGAATATGGTGCGGCGGAGAAGAGTCTTGGACGTATTATGAAAGAAGAGATGCATGCATACCGGGATGAGCTGATCATTAGCACGAAGGCAGGATATGATATGTGGGATGGCCCGTATGGTAACTGGGGCAGCCGTAAATACCTGATCGCAAGCTTAGATCAGAGCCTGCGTCGTATGGGATTAGATTATGTGGATATCTTCTATCATCACCGGATGGATCCGGAGACACCGTTAGAGGAGACGATGCTTGCATTAAGTCAGATCGTACAGAGCGGCAAGGCGTTATATGTTGGTATCTCCAATTATGATGGTCCAACCATGAAGCAAGCAGCAGATATCTTGCAGGAGCTGCACTGTCCATTCATTATTAACCAGAATCGTTACAGCATCTTTGACCGGACGATTGAGAACAATGGATTGAAGCAGCAGGCACAGGAAAGTGGCAAAGGAATTATTGCATTTTCTCCATTAGCACAGGGAATGCTGACAGACAAATATATTCATGGCATTCCGGCAGACAGCCGTGTAGCCAGAGATGGACGTTATCTGCATGCATCGGATATTACAGAGGAGAAGGTGCAAAAAGTAATCAAGTTAAATGAGATTGCAAAGCAGCGTGGTCAGACACTGGCACAGATGGCACTTAGCTGGGTACTGAAAGATGAGGATGTAACCAGTGTGTTGATCGGAGCATCCAAGCCGGAGCAGATTATAGAGAATTTGAAGATCGTAGGTGCGGCAGCGTTTACGGAAGACGAATTGACAGAGATTGATCGAATTTCCAAAATGTAAGTGTGTGTAATATTATATATAGAGTTTTACTCTCCCTCCCCTTTAAGAGGCAATTGATAAGAACCGGTTGCCTCTTTTTCTGCACGAAAACAAGGGGAAGATATATAGGAAAATTGTGAATTTGACGAGACAAATATCAAGAATATGTAAAATGTATTTACAAAATGCATAAAATTTTCCCACTTTATAAAAAAATATTCTATGTTTTTCATAATTGATCTGCCATATAATAAGGACAGTCGATAGGACGGAAACAAAAGTTATTTCTTAAGGAGGAATGTTTTATGAGAAAAAACAAATTATTTGCTTTGCTTGCAGTAGCAGCACTTTCAGTATCTATGGTAGGTTGTGGTTCCGGTTCAACAGGTTCAACAGGTTCAACAGGTTCCACCGGTTCATCCGAATCAAGCGGCTCAGCAGCATCTACAAGCGGTGGTGCCAACAGTACCAAACCTTTGGTATGGTTCAACCGTCAGCCGTCTAACAGTTCAACAGGAGAACTTGACATGACAGCATTGAATTTCAATGACAGCACTTATTATGTAGGATTTGATGCAAATCAGGGTGCTGAACTTCAGGGTCAGATGGTAATGGATTACATCAAAGCCAATGCAGCAACAATCGATCGTAACGGTGACGGTGTGATCGGATATGTACTTGCGATTGGTGATATTGGACATAACGATTCAATTGCACGTACCCGTGGTGTTCGTGATGCATTAGGAACCGGAGTTGAAGCTTCCGGATCAACAGATGCTTCACCGGCAGGAACGAATACAGATGGATCTGCTTCTGTAGTCAAAGATGCAACAGTTGATATTGACGGAAAGTCTTACACCATTCGTGAGTTAGCTTCTCAGGAGATGAAGAACTCAGCCGGTGCTACATGGGATGCAGCAACAGCAGGTAATGCGATCGGTACATGGTCAGCATCCTTTGGTGATGAGATTGATGTAGTTGTTTCTAATAATGATGGTATGGGAATGTCAATGTTCAATGCATGGGCAAAGGATAACAAAGTTCCTACATTTGGATATGATGCAAACAGTGATGCTGTAGCAGCAATCGCAGAAGGATATGGCGGAACAATTTCACAGCATGCAGACGTTCAGGCTTACCTTACATTAAGAGTACTTCGTAATGCGTTAGATGGTGTAGATGTAGATACCGGTATTGGAACAGCCGATGACGCCGGCAACCAGTTAGAGGAAGGTGACCAGTTAGAGGAAGGTGTTGATTACAGATACAGCGAAGAAGAGAGATCTTACTACGCATTGAACGTAGCTGTAACAGCAGATAATTACCAGGATTTCACAGATTCTACCAAGGTTTATGATAAGGTTTCTAAGCAACTTGATTCTTCATCAAGCCCGGAGAAGAAGGTTTGGTTAGACATTTACAATGCATCTGATAACTTCTTAAGCTCAACTTATCAGCCACTTCTTGAGAACTATGACGATCTGTTGAACTTAAAGGTTGATTACATCGGTGGTGATGGACAGACAGAGTCTAACATTACAAACCGTCTTGGTAACCCAAGTGAGTATGATGCATTTGCAATCAATATGGTTAAGACAGACAATGCTTCATCTTACACATCAATCCTTCAGCAGTAAGAGATTGGTCAGTCAGATAAACTAGCCCGAAGGGTGTCAGGAAACTCTTGATACCCTTCTTTTTAAAAGGAGTAAGCATATGGTAGAGGATAAGAAAGATAACATCTTATCGATTCGCGGCATGAGCAAGTCATTCGGAAGAAACCGGGTTCTGGATCATATCAATCTGGATGTGAAAAAGGGTTCTATTATGGGTCTTATGGGTGAAAATGGTGCCGGTAAATCGACGATGATGAAGTGTCTTTTTGGTACCTATCAAAAAGACGAAGGTACAATAATATTAGATGGAAAAGAGATTAACTTTTCCGGCCCGAAGGATGCATTGGAAAATGGAGTTGCGATGGTTCATCAGGAACTGAATCAGTGTCTGGAACGAAGCGTGATTGATAATCTGTTCCTTGGCCGCTATCCTAGAAATTCAGTAGGTATGGTAGACGAGGCACGAATGAAGAAAGAGGCATCGGATCTGTTCCGTCGGTTGGGTATTACAGTGAATCTCACAAAGCCGATGAAAAGTATGTCAGTGTCCCAACGGCAGATGTGTGAGATTGCAAAGGCAATTTCTTATAATGCAAAAGTAATCGTATTAGATGAGCCTACATCATCTCTGACAGCACCGGAAGTTGAAAAGCTGTTTAAGATGATGAGACAGCTTCGGTCACAAGGTATTTCTCTGATCTATATTTCCCATAAGATGGATGAGATTTTTGAAATTTGCGATCAGGTATCCGTGCTTCGTGATGGATCCCTCGTTATGACAAAGAATAGCAAAGATACCGATATGAATGAACTGATCTCAGCAATGGTTGGACGTTCATTAGATAATCGTTTCCCACCGGTTGATAATAAGCCGGGTGAAGTTGTGTTGTCTGTAGAGCATTTGTCTACCAAGTATGCACCGAAGCTTCAGGATATTACTTTTGATGTAAAGAAAGGTGAGATCTTTGGTCTTTATGGATTGGTGGGAGCAGGTCGTACAGAGCTTCTTGAAACCATATTTGGTATTCGTACAAGAGCTGCCGGACGTGTATATTATAATGGAAAGCTTATGAATTTCCATTCTCCAAAGGATGCAATGGATCATGGTTTTGCTATGATCACAGAGGAACGTAAGGCAGATGGACTTTTCTTAAAAGCAGATATTACATTTAATACAACGATTGCAAACATGAATCAGTACAAAGCAGGAGTTGCGTTATCACATGACCAGATGGTTCGTGCAACAGCCGAAGAGATCCGTGTTATGCATACAAAATGTATGGGTCCGGATGATATGATCGCGAATCTTTCCGGTGGTAATCAGCAGAAGGTTATCTTTGGTAAATGGTTAGAGCGTTCGCCGAATATCTTCATGATGGATGATCCGACACGTGGTATTGATGTCGGTGCTAAGTATGAGATTTATGAATTGATCATTCAGATGGCAAAACAGGGTAAATCCATTATTGTTGTTTCCTCAGAAATGCCGGAGATTCTTGGAATTACCAATCGTATCGGCGTTATGTCAAATGGCCGGTTATCCGGTATTGTGAATACGAAGGAAACAAATCAGGAAGAGTTATTAAGACTTAGTGCGAAATATTTGTAATAGAGAGGAGTACAGGATATGGGAAAAGATAATCGAATTCTTTCGGCTCAGGAAGAGGAAAAACTCTTAAAGCCGATCGATGAATATGTAGGTAAGATACAGGAACAGATAGATGCGTTACGCGTGGATGGTGCGGACAGAGTACAGACTTTGAAGACACATATATCTCTTGCCAAAGAAGACAAGAATTATACAAAGGAAGAGCGTGTCGCAGTTATTGAAAAAGATAAGGCAGAACTTGAAAAAGCCAGATCAGTTGAGAGTGCAAATAAAGACAAAATCGCAAAACTGATCGCAGATGCCGAGAAATACCTTGCAGATCATTATGATAGTGAATATTATCAGAGAGTAGTTGCAAGCTGTGAGGCAGAAAAAGAGATTGAAACAGCAGAGTATAAGAAAAAACTAGAGAGCCTTAAGGCAGAGCATAACCAGATCATTGCGAAATTAACAGATAAGCAGGAAATCAAAGACGAAAAATATGTATATAAAAATCGTGTCTTTGATGCACAGATGGTTCATGAATCCAAATTGCAGGAGATTAAGGACAGAAAACATGATGCGTTTGCACATAAATATCATTTGATCGATCTGCTCCGTATGTCCAAATTCACATTTGCCCAGAAACAGGCGCAGAGCATTGAAAATTACAAATATACATTTAATACTTCACAGTTCTTATATAAGAACGGTTTGTATATTGTCATTATCATGATATTTATCGCATTGTGTATTATTACTCCGATTGTTAAACATACACAGTTGTTTACGATGACCAATATTCTGAATATTTTACAGCAGGCATCACCGCGTATGTTCTTAGCACTTGGTGTTGCGGGATTGATCCTGTTAACCGGTACCGATTTGTCAGTAGGCCGTATGGTTGGTATGGGTATGGTTACCGCAACGATTATCATGCATAACGGTATCAATACCGGTGCTGTATTTGGACATATCTTTGATTTTTCCGGTATTCCGGCAGCAGGTCGTGCAATTCTGGCTCTTGTGGTATGTGTGCTCTTTACAACGGTATTTGCAACAATTGCAGGATTCTTTATGGCGAAGTTTAAGATGCATCCGTTTATTTCAACGATGGCAAACATGTTGATCATATTTGGCCTTGTAACTTACGCAACAAAGGGTGTATCATTTGGTGCGATCGATGCAGCAATTCCGAATATGTTTATCCCTAGAATTGGCAATTTTCCAACCATTATTTTATGGGCAGTTGTAGCAATCGTTGTTGTATGGTTTATCTGGAATAAGACAACCTTTGGTAAGAACTTATATGCAGTAGGTGGTAACCCGGAAGCAGCGGCAGTATCCGGTATCTCTGTATTCAAGGTAACACTTGGTGCATTTATCCTTGCAGGTATTCTTTATGGATTTGGTTCATGGCTTGAGTGTAACCGAATGATTGGTTCCGGTAGTGCGGCATATGGACAAGGATGGGATATGGATGCGATTGCAGCCTGTGTAGTAGGTGGTGTATCATTTACAGGTGGTATCGGTAAGATCTCAGGTGTTGTAACCGGTGTATTGATCTTTACATCCCTTACGTACTCCCTTACCATTCTTGGTATTGATACGAACCTCCAGTTTATTTTTGAAGGTATTATCATTCTTGCAGCCGTAACACTTGACTGTCTGAAATATGTAAAGAAGAAATAATTTGTTTTATTTAATAAAGTGTGACTTGTGGCACGAATTTGTCGATAGATGAATCCGTGCCATAAGTGTTTAAAAGAACAGAAAAGTTTGTTATAATGATATATAAGATTTTTTTGGAGGTATCAGATACGGCATTATGGAGACGTTAACATATAAAGTACTTCTTGTGGATGACGAAGAAGAAGTTATGGATGTCATTGAACATAAGATTGATTGGGAACAATGCGGATTTACGGTAATCGGAAGGGCGCAGAACGGGTTAAAAGCACTGGAAATTGCAGAAAAGATGCAACCGGATGTCGTCATTACGGATATTAAGATGCCATATATGGATGGGATGGAATTGTCCCGCAGATTGAGGAAGGAAAATCCCGGTATTCGCATTATGATACTGACCGGATTTGATGAATTTGAATACGCAAAAGAGGCGGTACATCTTGAAATTGAAGAATATGTACTGAAGCCGGTTAATGCAGAAGAGCTTTCCAATTGTATGATCCGGGTCAAAGAGAGTCTGGATCGGGAACGGGATGAGAAATTAAACATCCAAATACTGGAACAGTATTACATGGAATCGCTTAAGGTGCTGCAGTCAAACTTTATGTGTTCATTAATTGAAGGAAGGGTGCCGGATGAAGATATTGATAAGTTTCTGAATGATTATCAATTATTGTTAAGGGGACCTGTATATTGTTGTGTAGTTTTCCATGTATCCCAAAGTCATGTTTCGGATGGTATGTCGGCACCGCTTCTTACCATGTCAGTGCAGCGTGAGGCAAAAGAAAAGTTCAAGGATAACTGGAAGAGTGAGATCTTCACATATCTGGGGAATGTGGTTATGATCGCAGAACTCAAGTCAGATGAGGATGTATCAAGATTGACGGACGACTGTGACTGGTTTTGCAAGTGGGCAGAACGTTTTCTGGGATGTGTACTCACTGCAGGAATTGGAAAACCGTGCGAGGAACTGTCAGCGATAAGTGTATCCTATGAAAGTGCGAGAGAGGCCGTTTCTTATAGAGTGCTCTATGGGGCGGGACATTCGATCAATATCGGGGATATCGCTCCGAAAGGACAGGATTTGTCAATGCAGATCGAAGATATTCAGATGAATGATCTGTTCAAGGCAATTCACCTTGGAGTAAGGGAAGATATTGAAAATGCAGTTATGGTGATGATGAAACAGTTACGGGACAATGCTAAGACGGTGACACAGTATAATTTTGCAGCGTTGGAAATGGTAGGTCACTTATACCGTTTCTGTGCTAATAACTATATGAAGTTTGAGCAGTATATAGGAGATGTCAAAAATCCATATGAAGCAGTTCCACAAATGGACGATAGCACTTTTGCAAACTGGATCGTACATGTGGCATTATCGATTAGTGAGGAATTGAAAAATGCAAGAACATCATCCTTGCGATATCTGATTACGGAGGCAAAGAATATAGTCAGAGATGATTATGCGGATTCGGATCTGTCATTGGATGCGGTTTGTACCAGACTTGGTGTATCAAATTCTTACTTTTCGTCTGTTTTTAAAAAGGAAACCGGGCAGTCGTTTATCAGTTATCTGACGGAATACAGAATGCAGCAGGCATTGCGTCTGTTACTGGAAACCAATGAGAAAAGTTATGAAATTGCGGAACATGTTGGCTATGTAGATGCAAATTATTTTAGTTATGTGTTTAAACGTCAGTATGGAATGTCGCCAGCCAAATATCGTTCGGAGCATACAAGGAAGTAGTATATGATTAAAAAGATAATGAAACGGGAATTTGATATTCAGTCAATGATCATGGCAGTGCTTACACTGTTAACGGTGGTTACGTCTATCCTGATGGGTTTTTTGTTGTATAACCGGTATGGGAATGCAATGCGGCAGATGGAAATACGTGATACACAGACGTTGTTGCAGAGTACTGCGAATTCACTTGAAAGCTATCTGCGCAATATGCGGCAGATTGGAGACACGATCAATTATAGTGTCGTTCAGGAGATGGATGTTTCAGATGCACAATTTAATCAGGAATTAAGTCTTTTGTATGAGGCAAATAAAGATAAGATTCAGAGTATAGTATTATGTGATAATAAGGGTACATTAATTGCGGCGGAACCGGTGACTGTACAAAAACCCGGTGTGGAGATTGCGGATCAGGCATGGTTTAATATAGCGGTTAATGAGATTGAGAATATGCATTTTTCTGTGCCGCATATCCAGAATCTGTTTCGGGATGATTCCTACCGGTATCATAAAGTAATATCATTGAGCCGTTCGGTAGATATTATTGATGGTGGTAATCCAAGGAATGGAGTATTGCTTGTGGATATGAGATATTCCAGTATATCAGATATTCTTGGAAAGATTAATCAGGAGAGCAATGAGTACTATTACTATCTGTGTGATGGGGAAGGCAATATCATATATCATCCCCATGAATTAGAATTGATGCGTGGTTTGTTGGAAGAGAATAATGCAGATGTTGCAGGTTACAAAGATGGTATCTATACAGACCGGTTAAATGGAGAAAAGCGGAAAGTGATCGTGAATACCATAGCGTATACCGGCTGGAAACTGGTCGGAGTGGTTTCCCAGAATACGAAAACAGATAGTCAGGTTCGTTTCCGGTATTATATCATGACGATCATTACATTATTGATCATGATGAATCTGTTTGTAAACAGAATCATAACCAAAAAGATATCAAGTCCGATCCTGAAGCTGGATGCCTCGGTTAAGGCTTATGAAGCAGGGGGAAAAAAGAATATCTATATTGGTGGATCTTCGGAAATCCGGCATCTGGGGATATCTGTTCAGAAGTCTTATGAGCAGATTGAAAGTCTGATGAAGGAGATCGTGGATCAGCAGAATAAGAGGAGAAAAAGCGAGATTGATGCATTGCAAAGTCAGATACATCCGCATTTTCTATACAATACATTGGAATCTATTACATGGATGATAGAGGGCAACCGGAACAAAGATGCAGTTTTTATGATCTCGGAGCTTGCCAGATTATTCCGAATCAGTTTGTCAAAAGGAAAGACGATTATCCGCATAGAAGACGAATTACAGCATTGCCGGAGTTATATGAATATTCAGAAATATCGGTATCGGGAGAGATTTTCTGTACAATATGACATTCAGGAAGAGATATATTCATATTGTACGGTCAAACTTATATTGCAGCCGATATTAGAAAATGCCATCTATTATGGTGTAGGAGACATGGATGAAGATGATGATCCGTTAATTGTTGTGAGAGGATATAAGAAAGAGGATGATATTTATCTTTGCGTTGAGGATAATGGAATGGGAATGAGGGAGGAAGATGTCAGAAATATCCTTACGGATAATCCAAAAGTGCCAAAACATGGATCGGGAGTGGGTCTTATTAATGTTCATACAAGAATACAATTGATGTTTGGGGAACAATATGGGCTTCGCGTTGAGAGCGAGGCGGATGAGGGAACCAGTGTTACCATACATTTACCGGCAATTCCGTTTACAAAAGAGAATTGTGAAATGTTAGAGAAAGCAAAGATTGGGAAGGAATAAGGATATGGAAAAGAATAAAGTAACTTTTCTGATTGCTGAACTGTGTCTGGCAGTATTGGTAATCCTGTTTGTAAGACATATTCTGGCAGATGAGGAGCCGCAGAAACGGATTGCTGTTATTGTAGATAATTCCGGAGCAGAGAAATGGGATTCTTTTATGAACGGATTAAGGCAGGGAGCTGACATTGAAAATGTTCATTTGATCATATGTAACACCGATGAGATTGAAAATCCAGAAGAACAGAAAGAATTGATCGATGCCCAACTGAATAATCAGGTGGATGCCTTTATTATACAGGTGGCACCGGGCAGTGATACGGTTGCAATGCTTCAGGAGGTCAACCGGATAAAACCGGTGGTACTGGTTGCAAACGGTGTTTATGAGAAAAACACATCCGATAGTGACAATATGGAATCGGGGCTTCCGATTATTATGCCGGATAATTATAAGATGGGATATCAGTTAGGGCAGGAGATTCTGAAACAGAACAATAATAATATCAGTGGAAAAACGATCGGAATTGTGAGTGGTCTTAAGAATACAGAAAGTACACAGGATCGGAGGCAGGGGCTGGTAGATGCATTGAAAGACTCCGGTTGTGAGTTCGCATTTGATGTATATACAACCAGCGGAGAAGATATTGCTTCTACGGTGAGACAGTGTAAGGAAACAGACTACATGGCTGTTTTGGAAACCGGTGCATTGGAACAGATTGGTGAAGACAATACCAATGATAGTATGAAACGAACCAGGCTATATGGAATAGGACATAGTATGAAATGTGTTTATTATGTAGACGATGGTTTGGTGGAAAGTCTTGTTATGTCAGATGGTTATGATATGGGATACCGGAGTGTTGTTGAGATGGCACGGTCATTGAAAAACCGATTTCATGGGATTACAAGTTATACAACGGATTATATAGTGATCCATAAAGACGACATATTCACAGAGGAGACGCAGAAGTTTTTACAGACTTGTGAGTAACCTCTTTGTTAGGAGGAGAATGAATGAGGCACTACAATATAACGATATGGATATTTTTGATTGTAATGATGATTCTTTTATCTGGTTGTGCAAAGCAGGAGATAAGTTCACATCAGACGTTACGGGTGGGTGTTGTGCTATATACGCAGGACGATCCGTTTATCAATGCATTGACAGATTGCCTGAAAGCGAATTTTGAGGAGCGGGAATCGGATGATCTGAAGATCATCATGACGGTTCGGGATGGCAAGAATGATCAGTCCGAACAGAATGATATAGTACAGGAGATTATCGATGCCGGTTGTGATGTGCTTTGTGTTGGTCTTGTAGACAGAACAGATCCGTCAGCCATTATTGAAATGGCACAGGGGCAGGATATTCCGGTTATCTTTTTTAACAGGGAGCCGGTTCGGGAAGACCTTATGCAATGGGATCGATTGTATTATGTTGGGGCAGAAGCGGAACAATCCGGAATCATGCAGGGCGAACTTGCAGCAGAGCTTATACAGGATAATAAGGGCATTGACCGCAATCGGGATGGCAGGATCCAATATGTGATATTGGAAGGAGAGGCAGGACATCAGGATACGATCATACGTACAGATAGCGTTGTGGAGACGCTGATGGACAAAGGAATCGGACTTGAGAAACTCAGCTATCAGTTTGCAGATTGGAAACGGTCGCAGGCAGAGAATAAGATGACACAACTGATCGACCAGTACGGGGATGCGATAGAATTGGTATTGTCCAATAATGATGAGATGGCGTTAGGTGCTGTGAATGCATATAATAATCTCGGCTATACGGACGAGAAACGACCTGCCATTTTCGGAATTGATGGATTGGAGGATGCATTAACTGCCGTACAGGAGGGAAATATTCAGGGAACTGTCTACAATGACAAGGAAGGACAGGCTGCACAGATTGCGAATCTTGCCCTGGATCTGTTCCAGAATAGTTCATTAACGCAGTATGATTTTCAGGATCAGCGATACATCTTCCTGCCGTATCAGAAAGTAGACGCATCGAATGTCGCAGATTATCAGAAACAGTAAAGGCAGGGAAAGGATGTATGGGATATGAGTCAGATACAGAAAGAACCGGATTGGACCGTGAATTATTATACAGAGTTAGAACCGGAAAGAAGACAGGTAATATTAAATGAACATATAATGGATCCACTGACGGAAACGGATGAATACCGGAAAACATTATGGATTGCACGATATGGAAAACGAAGACCGAATAAGGATGTCTTTGTTGGATATCTTATGAATCTCAAGTATATTGCAGAGAGTGGAAGTGTTGACCTTGGCGGTCAGAAAAAGAAACTTGCAGCAGAGGTGATTCATGGTCTGGGTCTGTATGAGATTGAGAAACAGAGTGAGGAACATAAGGCAATTCTATACGCAGAACTTAAGAATACCTGTTTGAAGTATATTGATATCAGTGCGAAGGGACGTGGATTTACGTCGGTTCTGTTTGGCATGGGACAGTTGGATGATGAAAGTGTCGCGAAGAAGATTGCAGATCAGTTAAGTACAGTTGTGTATACCGCACCGCATATATTGCGTATGGATAAAGAGTTTGCCTTTTTGCAAAAGGCAGCAGTGGATGCATTCCGTTCGGTCTATCCGAACCGGGAACATTTCCTCAAAAAATGTTAGCACCAAGATATTCGTCAGACATGAAGAAAAGAAACAGGTTTTAGTTTGATATTATAAGTAATATGGAGGAGATACGATGCAGATATTTGTGGATGCGGATGCGTGTCCGGTCGTAGATATTGTAGAGCATGTTGCTAAGAAATACCATATTCCGGTTACACTGTTGTGCGATACGAACCATGTATTGCAATCGGACTATAGCGAAGTCATTGTTGTCGGTGCCGGAGCGGATGCTGTTGACTATAAGCTGATCAGCATTTGCCACAAAGGAGATATTGTGGTTTCTCAGGATTACGGAGTGGCAGCCATGGCATTAGGAAAGGGGGCTTATGCCATTCATCAGTCCGGTAAATGGTACACGGACGATAATATCGACCAGATGCTGATGGAACGACACCTGAATAAGAAGGCGAGAAGAAGCTCTCATAAGAATCATATGAAGGGACCAAGGAGGAGAACGGCAGAAGATGATGAAAGATTTGAGAAGTCGTTTGAACAGCTTGTGTTAAAAGTGAGGGAACAGGGATAACAAGTTATCTTACAATATTGTAAGAATCTCTGTCACGGAAATGTAATATTGATCTTATATAATAAAGATATCACAAGAGGGTGGTATCTTTTTTATTACCATTTTTATCGTTAGACGACAACACCTAATTGGCATCGGGTGTGGCGAACTATGTCAGGAATATTGACAGGACAGATGAATTTCCGGTGTTGTGTAGATTGCGGGTGGGGCTTGTATGTGATAACAAGTGCGACCTTTATGCTGTGGAAGTGAGACTCAGCAAGAATCGAAGCTCTCAAGCTGAGATTTCTTGTGTGTTTGAGGCTCACTGGAACGGTTAGCATAACCGGAGCACGGTTATCATCTACAAGCGCCACCCGCCCATAACACCAGAAATTCATCGTCCCCATTTCTGACATAGGGGGAAAGTATTTTAAAGGAGAGAGAAGAGTATGAAAGACTACAAACAGCTTGCCGTCCGTTATCTCAAGATGAATCGTCGACGCAGTCTTGTTACCATTTTTGGTGCCATGATCGCAACGATGGTTATTTACTGTATGTTGAATCTTGGCTGGAGTAAGTTACTGCAATATCGGGAACAGATTCGGGAGCAGGGAGATTACGAGATTGTATTATTTACCGAAACGCAGCAACAGATTGAGGCGATCCTTGCGGATGACCGGGTGAAGGATGCGTATGTGGGTTCTTATTATGTGTACGATTATGATAATCCGGTAACCTATGACAATGCGTTATATCTGAATACAAAACAGCCGTATCGGATGGACACCATATTAGAACAGTTAAAGACGGATTATGGTGTGGATGGAGAAGATAATTATGAGTTAGCCATTACATACATGCAGGGGGGAGATGACAATACGGTAGTGATCTTAACCTTGATGATTTTGCTGATCTCCTTTATCTTCGCCATCTTCGGAGTCGGAATTGTAAGAAATTCCATTCAGTTATCTACGTTGGAACAATTGAAGGATTACGGCAATCTCCGGTGCATTGGGGCAACGAAGAAGGAATTGAAAAAGATTGTGTATTGCGAAGGAATGATATTAGAGCTTGTCGGTATGGTATTGGGAATTGCAGCCGGAACGATTGCTAGTTTAGTGATCGGACATTTTGCATTAAAGATAACAGCAGGATTTCATCTGATCCCGATCGTACCGATACTGGTTGCATTTTTGGGAGATCTTTACTTTGCAATGGAGGAAGACTGTAAACTGATCGCCAATATGTCACCGGTCAGTGCGATCCGTGGAGAGTACCGGATCAGTAAGGAAAAGATCAAGGTAAGAAACAGCTTGCTGTTTGGAAAATTATTTGGAACAGAGGGCGATTATGCCTATAAAAGTATCATGCGTAATCCGGGCAGATTTGCAAAGACGGTATGGTCAATTGGAATTGGTATCGGTGCATTTATTCTGATCATGGGATTTTCATCCGCTATACAGCGGGTAGTCAAAGATCAGGAGAAAATGTGGAAATATTATCATATCGCATATTCGGGTTCTTATGGTCCGGATACAACGTTAGATGAAGCGAGAGAAGGAATTCCGCCTACAAAATATCTGAAAAAGATAGCAGACCTTGACGGTTGTACAGATGCGAAGAAAGTGTATTCTGCTTCGGTATTTCTAAAAGATTACAAGGAATTCTACGGGCATGGAACGGATGAATATATGACGCAGTCGGAGCAGGGATCATGGATTCAATCATATATTGGGGCAAAAGACGGACCACTTGCAGTGATAGAAAATGCCATTTCCCAGATATCATGCGATGGATATGATGAAGAGGACTATGCGAGATATCAGCAAGCATTGGTTTCCGGTACATTAGATGTCAGCGATCATGGCATTGTGCTTGTAAATCATGATAACGTGACATTGAGTGAAGCGGAGATCTATTCAGAGGATACAGTGATGCTGGATAACCGGGAGATGGATTTTACCGATTATCAGGTGGGCGACACAATTGATATTGTGGATATGAATAAGTATTATGAACGTGCCGATAAGGCGTTATCTTCATTAAACAAGGAACACGAACAGCAATTGGAAACATTAGAAGAGCAATTGCGGAAAAAGGAGATTACGCAGGAAGAAAAGGAAAATCAGGAAAGTGATATGAATTCCGAATATTTTACTGCAAGAAATGATACAATCCTGCAGATAAAAAAGGAACTGACGGAAGAAGGTTCATACATTACATATACAATAGAAGGAATTGTAAATGAAGATGTTAATACGCGTTGCAATGGAGTACATTTTGTTCTTCCGTTGGATAAATTCTATAAACTGACCGGAACGGATGAGAGCATGTCAGTCGGTATGCGGTATCATTTTGATAAGTTTTCTTATATGAAGTTTGGCAACATTGAAGGAGAAATGAATGTTGCGTCCGGCTTAGAGATGGGATATGAGGAGCCGGCATATGCAATGATCTTCGGAATGATCGAAGGTATGAAGAAGGTGATATTTGGAGGAATTTTGGTGGTCATTTTTGTGGTGACGATGACGGCACTGAATATCATGAATACGACAGCAAGCAGTTTGTATCTTAGAAGAAAAGAATTTGCACAGCTTCGGGTGATCGGTATGTCGAAGAAACGATTGACTAAGATGGTCATGTTAGAGGGTGTGATTGCAACGATTGTTGCAAATATAATTGGAATTATCATCGGAGTTTTACTCAGTTACGGATTCTTCCGACTGGTAATCACCTCATTATTCGGATATAAATACAGTGTTTCCGTATTGGGAATTGGAATCGGAATGGTGGTATCCGTTTTGATCCTGTGTGGTTCAGTCTATCTGCCACTTAGAGGATTGAAGCAGGATGTGGCAGCAGATCTGGCAACCGGTGGAGAATAGAGATTGGAGGATAAGAGTATGGATATTGTGACAATGGAACAGGTAACAAAGGTATATGGAGAAAATGAGACGAGAGTGTGGGGTTTACATAATGTTGATCTGACGGTGGAAAAAGGAGAAACGTTAGCGATTGTAGGTGCTTCTGGTTCCGGAAAATCTACCCTGCTGCATGTGATGGGAGGAGTAGATACCCCAACAAGTGGTAAGATCGTTGTGGATGGCAAGGATATCACGAAAATGAATGACGAGCAGATGTCTGTATTCCGAAGAAGAAAGATCGGATTCGTATTTCAGGCATATCATTTGATCCCGGTATTATCCGTGGAGGAAAATATTACAATGCCGATTCTGTTAGATCACAGAAAACCGGATAAAGAATATGTCGAACACATCATGGAATTATTAGGAATTGCAGACCGGAGAAAACATTTACCGAATCAGTTATCCGGTGGTCAGCAGCAGCGTGCTGCGATCGCAAGAGCATTGGCAAATCGTCCGGCATTGATCTTAGCCGATGAGCCAACCGGTGCCTTAGATTCCAAAAACGGTAATGAAGTAATTGCATTGTTACAGAATTCAGTAAAACAGTTGAATCAGACATTGGTACTGATCACACATAACATTGATCTGGCGAGAGAAGCAGACCGGATTGTAAAGATCGCAGATGGTGAGATTGTTGAGTAGGAGGTAACGTATGAACCGAATGAGAAAATGGATTGCCTGGGGATTATGTGTGTTATTGGCAGCGACCATACTGGTTCCGCAAAATGTGCAGGCAACTAATCCGGGAAGTGCAGAGACGACCGATATAGTGGCAGGAGTGGATACCGACATTTCAATCAGCAATGTGAATGTGGATGGAGACCGGGCAGGAGAGAAAATTACGGTTTCTTTCCGGGCAGGTGCAGACACGGGCAATCGTAATTATAAGATTACCAATATTGCAAAGATTGTCCCGGTATTAGATGAGACATTTCCATTTGAGACAGACAATGAAGCATATAAAGTGGTTCAGGCGGCCACAGCGACAGTGGATGCATCATATGCATTTACGGCAAAATCTGATTTGCAGACAGGATATTATCCGGTATCGTTTGCAATCACCTATGAACGCAAGGCGGAGGATGGCACGGTGACTTCCTGTTGTGTGACAAAGGTGATCAGCGTGAAACTTCAGGCAAAAGAAGAAAGTACAGCTTCGGATGAGGATGTATCTCTGAAAGTAAAATCTGCCCCGTCCGGTACATATGGAAAGTCCTGCAAGATACAGTTTCAGGCAAAGGCAAAGAACGGGAAGATCGTAAGTGTGACACCGGTTATCTCAGACGGATTTCCGTTTGAAACAGAAGGAGATGCATATCGTTCGATTACCTCAAAAGGAACAACTTCGTTGAAATGTGAGTATGAATTCAAAGTGCGGGAGGATGTAATGACCGGATACCAGATGGTATCATTTTTGGTCGGTTATCAAAAAGATGGCAAGTCTTACGAGACAACACGGTCTGTCAATGTGAAACTGACCGGAAAGAAGAGCAGTTCGGAGGGTGGTGCCGGTGGAGCTGTTTCCGGCAATACGAGTACACCAAGACTTATGGTGACCGGATATGATGTAGGAAAAGACAATATATATGAAAATGAGACCTTTACATTAACATTGCATATGGAAAATACTGCCAAAAGCACAATCTCCAATATCAAACTTTCTTTGACCAGTGAAGAGAATCAGTTTATTCCGGAAAATGGAGCAGGCAATGTGTTTATTGAGAGCATGAAGGCAGGTGAGGAGAAGGAAGTTACGTTCCAGATCAAACCGGCTTCCGGATTAGAGGAAAAGAACTATCCGTTATTGGTTAAGACAGAATATGAGAATAGTAAGGCGGAGGCATTTAGTGCCGAAGATACGTTATATATTCCGGTTTCTCTGCGACAAAGATTATCGGTGACAGATGTATATGTAGCCGAGGATTCCATCGAGGTTGGTGATACGGTCGAGCTGAGTGCAACGGTCAACAATTTAGGGGAAGGAAGTCTGCATAATGTGACGGTCTATTTATCCGGTGACAATATAGAAGATTCCTCTTCTTATGTGGGAAATGTGGAACCGGGAAAGAGTGGAACGGTAGATATGTTGACCAAAGCAACGGTTGTCACAGAAGGAGATCACAAGAAAAATAAGATGATCATAACATATGAGGACAAAGACGGAAATGTGCAGGAAGAGACCGTAGATGTTGATTTGCGTGTGGCAGAACCGGTGTATGATAATCTAGAGAAGGTGAAAAATGCCAAAGATTACAGTGGCGTAGCAAAGAAAACGGGAACGGCAGTTATCATTCTTGTTGTGGTTGCAGGTATCATTTATCTTGGCATCCGCAGAAAGAAGAAAAAACAGCAGATCCTGGATGATTTTATAGAAAACGGATCGACTGAGGATGAGAGTGAGTAGATAGAATTCGTGAAGATGAGGAGATCAATATGACGTGGATATGGCATATGTGTATAACGAATATGAAACAAAGAGGTGTCCGGACGTTACTTACGATCCTTGGTGTAGTGATCGGTGTCATTTCCATTGTCTCTTTGCTTGCAATCGGAATCGGGGTAAAGAAAGAACTGTTGTCTACGGTAGAGCAGACCGGCAGTGTTACAGAGATTACCGTTTATGGGGAGACGGAAGGAAAGAGGAAAGACCGGATGCTTACGGATCGTAAGATTGCAGAGCTCAACCGGATAGAGCATGTGACAACGGTGTATCCGAGACAGACGATGACGGCGGCTGCACAATATGAACACTATACCGGTTATGTGCAGATGATCGCATTACCGGAAGAGTATTTGCAGCAGATGAAGATCAAGAAAGGAGTGATTCCTTCTGAAACCGGAAGAAAACCGGAATTGTTACTTGGAAAAAATGCCATGGATCTGTTTTATAATGAGGCAACCGGTGCCGGTTATGCAGATTCATCCGGTGCGAAGAAAGATCTGCTCCAACAGAATCTGGAGGTTCAGATCGGCATGGAAGAAGAGGCAGAGAAGTACCGGCTGAAGATATGTGGTGTCACAGATACCATGTCGTATGATATATACTGTAATCTGGATGTTATGAAGAAGTATCTGAAACAGAACCGGACAGACGGAGTGGTTGAGGGACAGCCGGTGGATGCAAACGGAAATCCCTATTCGGAATGGATCTATGACAGTGCTGTTGTGAAGGCGGAGGATACGGAGTATGTGGATCAGATCGTGAAAAAGTTACAGGATATGGGATATCAGGTAGAGAACAATAAGGAATTGTTGGATTCTTTGCAGCGGGAGCTTAAGATCGTACAGCTTTTACTTGGCGGAATTGGAATGATCGCATTGATCGTAGCCGTTATCGGAATCGGGAACACCATGACAACATCGGTATATGACCGTATTACAGACATTGGGGTATTGAAAGTGTTAGGCTGTGACATGGATGAACTCCTTTATCTGTTCCTCTTAGAATCCGGAATCCTCGGTGCGATCGGCGGATTGACCGGTATTCTATTGTCTTATGTGATCACGCAATTTGGAATTAATTATTTTGGCGTGAAATTACTTTCAATGCCAAAGGGTACACGTCTTGCAGTGATATCACCGAAGTTAGCGATCGGTGCGTTCGTGTTCTCTATTGCACTTGGTTTGATCGCCGGTTATTTTCCGGCACGCTGGGCTTCCAAACTGAAACCGATTGACGCATTTAAAAGATAAGGGGAAATGCTAGGGAATTCTTGACAAATAGGGATTGTATGGGTAAAATGAATTAGTTAAAGATGCATATTGTGCGTTTTTGTGATAAGAGTACACGCACGTAATTATAGAAGCAGGAGGAACGAATTCATGGCAACAGCGTATAATCACAGATTGATTGAAGGCAAGTGGCGTAAGCAATGGGAAGAACACCCGATTAATGTAGAAGATGGTAAGAAGCCGAAGTATTACTGTCTGGACATGTTTCCATATCCATCCGGACATGGTCTTCATGTAGGACATTGGAGAGGTTATGTTATCTCAGATGTATGGAGCCGTTACAAATTGATGCAGGGATATTACCTGATTCATCCAATGGGATGGGATGCATTCGGACTTCCGGCAGAGAACTATGCGATTAAGAATGGTGTACATCCTGCTATCTCTACTGCAGAGAATGTGTCGAATATTAAGAGACAGATCAAAGAGATTGCCGCAATCTATGATTGGGATCGTGAAGTAAATACAACCGATCCGGAATTCTATAAATGGACACAGTGGATCTTCGTTCAGATGTTTAAGAAAGGCCTTGCTTACGAGAAGCAGATGCCGATCAACTGGTGTCCGTCCTGTAAGACTGGTCTTGCCAATGAGGAAGTAGTAGATGGTAAATGTGAGCGTTGTCATTCAGAGGTAACGAAGAAGAATCTTCGCCAGTGGATGTTGAAGATCACAGCCTATGCAGATCGTTTATTAGCAGATCTGGATAAGCTTGACTGGCCGGAGAAGGTTAAGAAGATGCAGACAGACTGGATCGGTAAGTCATACGGTGCAGAAGTTGATTTCAAGGTAGACGGAATGGATGAGACAATTACCGTATATACCACACGTCCGGATACATTATGGGGAGCTACTTTCATGGTATTGGCTCCGGAGCATGAATTGGCAGCAAAGCTGGCTACGGATGAGACAAGAGAAGCAGTAGACAAGTATATCTATGATGCGTCTATGAAGTCTAATGTAGACCGTATGCAGGATAAGGAAAAGACCGGTGTATTCACAGGTTCTTATGCAATCAATCCGTTGAATGGTAAGAAGACACCAATCTGGTTATCTGATTATGTATTGGCAGATTATGGTACCGGTGCGATTATGTGTGTACCGGCACATGATGATAGAGACTTTGCGTTTGCTAAGAAATTTGATCTTCCGATCATTCAGGTTATTGCCAAGGATGGCAAAGAGATCGAGAATATGACAGAAGCTTACACCGAGGCAAGCGGAACAATGATCAATTCCGGCGATTGGAATGGTATGGAATCTTCTGTATTGAAGAAAGAAGCACCGGAGATGATCGAGAAGATGGGATATGGCAAGAAGACCGTGAACTACAAGCTGCGTGACTGGGTATTCTCCCGTCAGCGTTATTGGGGTGAGCCAATTCCAATCGTACATTGTCCGGATTGTGGTGCAGTGCCTGTACCGGAGGATCAGTTACCGGTATTACTTCCGGATGTAGAGAAGTATGAGCCAACAGGAACCGGAGAATCTCCTCTTGCAGCTATTGATTCCTGGGTGAATACAACATGTCCATGTTGCGGTAAGCCGGCAAAACGTGAGACGAATACAATGCCACAGTGGGCAGGATCTTCCTGGTATTTCTTGCGTTATGTAGATAATAAGAATGACAAAGAATTAGTAAACCGTGAGAAGGCAGACAAGTATCTTCCGGTTGATATGTATATCGGTGGTGTAGAGCATGCGGTACTCCATTTATTGTATTCCCGTTTCTATACCAAGTTCTTACATGATATTGGCGTGGTTGATTTTGATGAACCATTTACCAAGTTGTTTAATCAGGGTATGATCTGTGGACGTGATCGTGAGACCGGTGCAGCAACCAAGATGAGTAAGTCACTCGGTAACATTGTATCTCCGGATGATATGGTAAGAGATTACGGTTGTGATGCACTTAGAATGTATGAGTTGTTCATTGGACCACCGGAGTTAGATTCTATCTGGGATGACAGGGGAATTGATGGTGTATATCGTTTCTTAACCCGTTTCTATACGATGGTAACAAAGAATATTGAGAATCCGGGCAAAGAGACACCGGAGTTGATCAAACTTCGTCATAAGATGGTATATGATATTACAACCCGTTTGGAGAGTTTTTCATTGAATACGGTTGTCTCCGGTTTTATGGAGTATAACAATAAGCTGGTAGATCTTACCAAGAAGGGCGGCGTGGATACCGAGACATTGAGGACACTTGTCCGTCTGATCGCACCATTTGCACCACATATGGGTGAAGAGTTATGGCAGCAGTTAGGTGGAACAGATACGGTATTTGCTTCCGGATGGCCAACATACGAAGAGGATGCATTGAAGGATAATGAGGTAACCATTCCGGTACAGATCAATGGTAAGACAAAGGCAACGATCGATATTTCAGTGGACGATGCAAAGGATGCGGTTATTGCAAAGGGTAAAGAGGCAATTGCAGACAAGTTAGAAGGACTGAATGTGATCAAAGAGATCTATGTTCCGGGTAAGATTGTCAATATCGTTGCCAAATAATTAAGAGACTGACATGGAGCTGTCACTTTTGGAAGATACTAAGAAGGTGACAGCCCATTTTGTGTATACAATGAGCCAAGTGCAGATTCGTGCTTGCACGAAAATCTGCATTTGGCGAATGTACATCATCGAGTCGATAGACGAGATGGTGTGAGGAGTAGACGGAATAGTGTATGGAGTAGATTGAGGAGTAGAAAATGGCAGATTTAAGGAAAGAGATTGAAAAAAGAAGAACATTTGCGATCATTTCCCATCCGGATGCCGGTAAGACTACTTTGACAGAGAAGTTTCTCTTGTTTGGTGGCGCGATCAATACGGCAGGTTCGGTAAAGGGAAAAGCAAATTCAAAATATGCGGTATCAGACTGGATGGATATTGAGAAGGAGAGAGGTATTTCCGTTACATCCTCTGTTATGCAGTTTCAGTATGATGGATATTGTATTAACATTCTGGATACTCCGGGACATCAGGATTTCTCGGAGGACACCTATCGTACATTGATGGCTGCGGATTCAGCCGTCATGGTAATTGATGCGGCAAAAGGTGTAGAGCCACAGACGATCAAGCTGTTTAAAGTATGTGTCATGCGTCATATTCCGATCTTTACATTTATCAATAAAATGGATCATTTTGCAAAGGATTCGTTTGAGTTGTTAGATGATATCGAAACGGTACTTGGTATTCAGACATGTCCGATCAACTGGCCGATCGGTTCGGGACATGATTTTAAGGGTGTCTATGATCGTGAGACCAGAATGGTTTCCAAATTTCAGGCGGTATCTACCGGCGGAGCGAAAAAAGCAGAAGAAACCGATTATTCGATTGATGACGAATCGTTAAAGGCAGATATCGGGGATGTATTGTATAACCAGTTGATGGAAGAAGTTGAGCTGTTAGATGGTGCAAGTGAAGAATTTGACCAGGAGCGCGTGAACCGTGGAGAACTGACGCCGGTATTTTTTGGTTCTGCTTTGAATACATTTGGTATTGAGACATTTTTGAATCATTTCTTACAGATGACATCTTCACCACTGCCGAGAATGTCAAATGAGGGTTTGATCGATCCGATGGATGAGGCGTTTTCTGCATTTGTGTTTAAGATTCAGGCGAATATGAATAAGGCACACCGCGATCGTATTGCATTTATGCGTATCTGTTCCGGCAAGTTTGATGCCAATAAAGATGTATATCATGTACAAAGTAAGCGTAAACTAAAATTATCCCAGCCGCAGCAGTTGATGGCACAGGAGCGTAAGATTGTAGAAGAAGCATATGCGGGAGATGTGATCGGCGTATTTGATCCGGGAATTTTCTCAATTGGTGATACGATCTGTCAGCCGGGCAAGAAGTTTGAGTATGAAGGAATTCCGACTTTTGCACCGGAGCATTTCTGTCGTGTCGTACAGTTGAATACGATGAAGAGAAAGCAGTTTGTACAGGGTGTAACACAGATTGCACAGGAAGGTGCAATTCAGATCTTTCAGGAATATACGGCTGGTATGTCCGAGATCATTGTCGGTGTGGTCGGTGTTTTGCAATTTGAGGTATTAAAATACCGTCTGGAAAATGAATATGGTTGCGAGATCAAACTAGAGCCATTACCATATAACTTTATTCGCTGGATCAAAGATCCTTCCACAGATGTCAATTCGTTAAAGCGTGCCAATGAAGTCAAAAAGGTAAAAGATATGAAAGGCAATCCGTTATTGTTATTCACGAATCAGTGGACGATCAACACGGTTCTGGAACATAATGAAGGCTTGGAATTATTGGAATTCCGCAAGAATTAAGAATTGCCAATTATTGAAAGTGTAAGTGCATAAGATTTATCACATAC
>HF987892.1:0-18769 GCA_000431135.1 Clostridium sp. CAG:590 | reverse complement strand
ACAGCAGGAATGCTGTAGCTTTATGCATATACGATGAGCAGGTACAGATTCGTGCCTGCATGTTAGGAGGAAATCTTATGGGACTTGTGACCGGAGATAATTACAATCCTGCACTTGCACCGGCGCTTATGGACTTTAAGTTGTTGTTTGAACGATCGGAGGAAGCATATGTGGACCAGTTATTACAGGGAAAAGATGACGTCGATAAAATGGATATTTTAGCACGGATGCAGCAGTTTTCCTGTCGGGAAGAACTGGAACGGTACGTTGAACAGGCAGGTGTTGAGGCATAGCAGGGAAATACCGTCATTTCTTGTTGTTGATATATGACAAGGGAATGACGGTATTTTATGTGCAGGAAGAGAAAGATTAGCGGTGAAACAGCCCCATTAACAGATCTACTTTTTGCTGATCGGAAGGCGACATGGATTGCTTTAATATCTGGATCAGCAGAGAAGATTCTTCCTTGGAAAAATTGAGATTGCGTTTGGATAATTCTTTGTTGATGGTCATGACTTTGGAAAGCATGGTTTCCGGTGACATAGTTTCCTGATTAGAGACCAGCTCTTGTATGATCTGTTTTTTTACCGGATGCAGTTTTTGAAATTCCGGGGTGGAAAAGAAATCTTTTTGATTCATGTAATGGCTCCTTTCATAATACAATCAGTTGAATCATTAAGCAGATGAACTATCCGGTGGAGATTCATCAAAACGGGCTGCCTGTTCCATATCATATTCAGACAGGATCTGCTGTAACCGGTCATCAAAAGAGGTGTCGGAAGCAGATGGATTCTGTGGTGGCGTATTCTGAAAAATAGAAGTAAGATCCGGAGAAACCGGATTTCCCATAAACGAGGAGAAGAGATCTGCGTTGTTGTCCGTTCCCATATTTTGAGCATACGCCATCATCATCTTGAGCATTTCGGGAGACATTCCGGTGAAAGAGGAAATCATGTCGATCGGATCTTTTGAAGAATTATGTAAACCAATCTTGGACAGATAATCAAGGGAGTGAAAGGCATGGATGATCAGACGGATCTCATTCGCTTTAATGAGAAGAGCAAGAGGAAGCTTCATCGGATAATCAACAAATGGAATCAAAGCCTCTAACATGGACATGTTGTTATTATTTGTGATGGAATTTAACGGATGTCTTGGGTTCTGTTCCATTTCATGATCCCTGCTCTTTTCTATTCAGTATATGCGTCTGGTTGACGATTATGAAACATTTTCGTATAATTTAAATATTAGACTGGATTGGGGAAAATGGATGAATATAGATGATTTTTACAATGGTAATGAGTGGAAAGCATATGAGTATTTTGGTGCCCATATGGAAGAAGATGGCGTGCAGTTTCGCGTATATGCACCAAAGGCAAAAAAGGTTACGGTGATCGGAGAGTTTAATTACTGGCATGATACCGAATTATCCTGTCATGGACGAGGCGGTATATTTGAAGGAAAGATTGCGGAAGCAAAGGCGGGGCAGATGTATAAGTACCGTATCTATCATTATGATGGCAGTGTAACGGACAAGGCAGATCCATATGGATTTGGAATGGAGCTAAGACCTTGTTCGGCCTCGATCATCCGGGATCGTAATGCGTATGTTTTTTCGGATGAAGAATGGATGAAGAATACGGACAAAGGTTATGACCAACCAATGAACATCTATGAGATGCATTTTGGATCATGGAAAGCAACCAAGGATGGCTGCTGGTATCGGTATGAGGAGATGGCAGAAGAACTGATACCATATCTCAAAGAAATGGGATATACCCATGTGGAATTGCTGCCGTTAGCGGAACATCCGATGGATGAATCCTGGGGATATCAATGTACCGGATTCTTTGCACCGACATCGCGGTACGGAACATGTGATGGTTTGAAACAGTTTGTGGATACCTGTCATCAGGCAGGGATCGGTGTGATCTTAGACTTTGTAATGGTGCATTTTGCGGTGGATGATTATGGGCTTTGTGAGTTTGACGGAACGCCGCTTTATGAGCTGCCGGCAAGTGATGTAACAAAGAGTGAATGGGGATCTTACAATTTCATTCATGCCAAAGGGGAAGTGGCAAGTTTCCTGAAATCCTGTGCTGATTACTGGCTTACCGATTATCATTTTGATGGCCTGCGGTTTGATGCAATTTCCAATATCATTTATTGGCGGGGACGGCAGGAATGTGGAGTAAATGACCGTGCGCTGCAGTTTGTGCAGAGTCTGAATGACGGTCTGCATGAGAGGCATCCGCATGTGGTGCTGTATGCAGAAGATTCTACGAGCTTTCTGAAGGTGACGGCTCCGGTACAGTATGGTGGTCTGGGGTTTGATTACAAATGGGATCTTGGATTCATGAATGATACATTGCGATTCTTTGCGTATTCTCCGCAGGAACGCCGGGAACATTATCAGGATCTGCTGTTTTCCATGCATTATTTTTACAATGAGTTGTATCTGTTGGAGTTCTCACATGATGAGGTGGTTCACGGCAAGAAGACGATCGTGGATAAGATGTACGGAGAGTATGAAGAGAAGTTTGCACAGTGTCGTACACTATTCTTATATATGTTTACACATCCGGGTAAGAAACTGAACTTCATGGGAAATGAGATCGGACAGTTCCGGGAGTGGGCAGAGTATCGTCCGCAGGATTTTGATATATTGGCATCTTATCCAATGCATCAGATGTTTACAAGATATATGAAGGATCTCAATCATATTTATCTGTCGCATCCGGCATTATATGAAGGGGAATATAACTCGGACTGTTATCGGTGTGTGATCGGTGATAGAGCATGGGATCTGGTCTATGCCTATACAAGGCATGCAGGTGGAGAACAGATATTAACTGTGTTTAATTTTGGCGATGTTCCATACAGGAATTATCTGGTGAAACTTTCCGGCAATCATGAATTGGTGGAATTAGTGAATACAGATGCTGTAATTTATGGAGGAGAATCGATGACCGGACGAAGAATCCCGGTACGAAACGGACAGTGTATGATGGATCTGCCGGCGTATTCCGGTTGTCTGTTCCGGGTAGAATAAGAGATGTGCATTCGTGTACCGGGAAATGAAAACCGGTTGAGATTGGAGGAGATATGACAGATTGGATCATTGAAACGGATTTACGGATACTGAATAGTGTACAGAATACATTTCGCTGTGGATTCCTGGATTGGTTTTTTCCCCAATTTACAAGTTTGGGCGAGAAAGGCTGGATCTATATTGTGATCGCATTGATCCTGCTTGCCATTCCGGCATACCGGAAATGGGGAGCATCGCTTGCAACGGCATTGATGTTTGGATTGATATTTGGAAATATGATGATCAAGAATATCGTAGGACGTACAAGACCTTATGACCTGGTCGGACATTTTGAATTGCTGGTGGATCCGCTTGGTGATTATTCGTTTCCTTCCGGGCATACGATGGCGGCATTTGAATTCTTCGCCGTGGTCTGTATGATGCCGGTGAAGAGGAGATATAAGGTGATTGTTGGAGTGTGTGCAGCCTTAATGGCATTTTCGAGACTGTATCTGTATGTACATTTTCCGTCGGATGTATTGGCAGGGGCATTGCTTGGAAGTCTGTTTGGATTCTTAGGAGTGCGAATTGTGCAAAGGGTCTGTAGAAAATAGATAATAGATGTATATAACAAGAACCTCAGCTTATGCTGAGGTTCTTAACATTTTTCCAATTATTGATGATATGTTGCAAGGAAATCACGAAGTCTTCCGATTGCGACTTTCAGATCATCTAACTGTGGCAGATATACAATACGGAAGTGATCCGGCTCCTGCCAGTTGAAACCGCTGCCCTGTACAACCAGTACATGTTTCTGACGCAAGAAGTCTAATGCGAATTGTACATCATTCGTAATATTGAATTTGTTCACATCTAATTTTGGAAAGATGTAAAATGCTGCATCCGGTTTAACGGCACTGACACCCGGAATATCATTTAATGCCTTATAAATATATTCACGCTGTTCGTAGATTCTTCCGCCCGGTAACAACAATTCGTCTGCACTTTGTATTCCACCGAGTGCTGTCTGGATAATGGACTGAGCCGGAACGTTTGCACACAGACGCATGGAGGATAACATGTTAAGTCCCTCTATGTAACCTTTGCAGTTTGATTTGTCACCGCTTAAGCTCATCCAGCCACTCCGGTATCCGGCAATGCGGTGAGACTTGGATAGACCGTTGAAAGTAATACACATCAGATCCGGTGCGAGAGAGGCAATGCTGACATGTTTCTTGCCATCCATCACAAGACGATCGTAGATCTCATCTGCAAAGATAATTAATTCGTATTTTCTTGCAAGTTCCACAATCTCTTCGAGGATCTCTTTCGGATAGAGAACACCGGTTGGATTGTTCGGGTTGATAATGACAATACCTTTTGTACGATCGGTGATCTTGCTTTCCATATCGGCAATATCCGGATACCAGTTTGCCTGTTCATCACAGATGTAGTGAACCGGTTTGCCGCCTGCCAAGTTTGCAGCAGCAGTCCAAAGCGGATAATCCGGTGCGGGAACTAAGATCTCGTCGCCATCGTCCAATAATCCCTGCATACTCAGTGTGATCAATTCGGAAACACCATTACCGGTATAAATGTCGTTGATTCCAACATTCGGTATGTTCTTTAACTGGCAATATTGCATAATTGCTTTTCTGGCACCGAATATTCCCTTGGAATCGGAATATCCCTGGGATTCCAATAAATTGTAACGGATATCCTGAATGATCTCATTTGGTGCATTGAATCCAAATGGATATGGATTACCGATATTCAACTTCAATATATCAATGTTATCTTCAATCATACGGTTGGCTTCTTCTACAACCGGGCCTCTCACGTCATAACATACATGATCTAATTTGTGAGATTTGTTAAACTGTCTCATAATAGGATGCTCCTCCTTCTAAATTGCATAAGAAAATTCTTAGCATAAACTTTCTATATTATAGTACCAATCATTCTGTTTGTATATAAAAAAATACAATCTGTAGATGAAATATCTTTCTTTCATATTGTGATACTTGAAAGTTATCATATAAATGATGCGTATACCCTTGACAATATGGTCTATACATGATACAACTGTACTATAACAAGTGGTACAGTTGGAACAGCGGGAATAATACACAAGTGACATCGGATGCAGAATTAGATTCAGACATTACGATGCCAGGGAGTATGTTGGAAAGGAGGACTGGAATGATTACATTAGATTTCAAAGGCAGCAAGCCAATCTATGAACAGATTGTAGAGCAGATGAAGTTTGCGGTCATGAAGGGCTATCTGAAGCCGATGGATGCAATTCCATCTGTCAGGAAGTTAGCATTGGAATTAAAGATTACACCGGGTACAGTGGCAAAGGCATATCAGGAATTAGAGCGGCAGCATATGATTATGACGATCCGGGGCAAGGGGACATTTATTGCAGATGAGATTACAGTTAAGCCTGACGAGACAAAGATAATGGAGATCCGCAAGCAGCTTACAACCGAGATTATGGAACTTAAGATGATGGGTTATAACCGGGAACATATTGTGGAACTGGTGAAGGAGATTTATGAGGAGATGAGTATATGATAGAAGTTAAGAATGTGGATAAGGGTTACAATAACGTTCCGGTATTAAAGAATGTCAGTCTTACGGTAATGCCGGGAGAGATTCATGGATTGATCGGTGAGAACAGTGCGGGTAAGACCACTTTGATCAAATGTATGACGGGAATCTATCGAACAGATGCGGGAGAGATCCGATATGATGGAGAACTGGTATTTGATAATCCGAAGGTGAAAGAACGAATTGGCTATGTTGCAGATTACAACGAGTACATTGGCACGAATACGATCAAACAGATGGTTCGGATGTATGAGATATTCTACCCGAAGTTCAATGTAGAGAAGTTCAATAGCTGGAATGAGATCTTTGAACTTCCTGTGACCAAAAGAATCTACTCGTTGTCAAAAGGACAGAAGATGCGGCTGGCATTTATGTTAGAGACGGCAAAAGAGCCGGATTATCTGATTTTGGACGAACCAACGTCTGGGTTAGATCCGGTAGCGAAGGCAAACTTCTATAATCTGTTAGTGCAGGAAGTAGAGCAAAGAGAGATTGGCGTGTTGATCAGTTCTCATAATCTGGAAGGATTAGAACGGATCTGCGATTCTGTTACAATGCTGCATCAGGGTGTTGTAGAGAGGCAGATGGCAATGGAAGACATGAAATGCGAACTGACCAAGTTAAACATTGTATTTGAAGGCGGGGCATCGCAGACCGTATACAATATGCCACAGATTATGAGAATCAGTAATGTGGGAAGTATCTATACGATCGTAGTGAAAGATTATGATGAATCATTTGCACAACAGCTGCGTAAGGCAGGTGCCAGTCTGATCGAGCCATTGGATATTTCTTTAGAGGAATTGTTTGTTACGTTAGAAGAAAAAAGGGATGTGCTGCCGGAAGAGACGGATCAGAGATGACAGGAGGGGTTGCTATGAAAGAGAATAGGAAGATTGCCAGACAATTAAAGAATTTCTATATCGGTGTTGCTGTGGTTGCGCTACTTCTGGTTATATTCAATGTCTTATATGCAGGATATGATTCCGGTCTGGCATTTACCGGAGAAGGTATGGAGCAAAAGATTGAGCGTATGGTTACAGAACAGGCTGCCAATCATACCTTTCAGTTAAATACAGATGGTTTTGAACTGATAGCACAGGTGCAGACAGAAGGGGCGTATGAGATCGGTAATACGAATCTTTTCTTCATGTTATTATTGCTGTTTGTGGCATGGGGAATATATTACATGCAATATCAGAGGGGACAGACAAAGGAATTCCTTCTGACAACACCAGTGAAAGGACGTAAATGGACCCTGCAGCCATTCTTTGTAATGGGAGGAATTGTAATTGCTGCTTATGTATTCGAGGGTATTGGGTTATTGCTTGTGCAGACAAGATATAATCAACTGTACCAGAGAATTGTGGAGAGCAAAGGACTTGGAACCATTGATTCTTCGTGTATAGAGAGGGCAAATGCGGATCTGTGCGGAATGCTTTTGGTGCAAGTATTAATTGTCTTAATATTGTATGTATGGTTTTCTTTTTGGATGGTCGCATCTAAGCATAAAGTAGTTGGAGCTCTTGCAGCATGCGGATTCATTTATTGGTATTATTGGGTGATAGACTTTTTCTATTATCTTGGGGATCCATTTTTTGATATGGTGGAAGAGACCAGCTATGACATATCGGTGTTTAAGGTGGCTCGTATTCTTTATTATATTATCAATCCATTTGCGTTATCTGAACAGATGTCCGGTGCATTTTCACAGCAAACGGAACCGGGATATTCCGTGGGAACCTGTATGGCAATCAAGGTGGCAGAGATTGTGATCGGTATATTTGCTATTATATGGATTGCACGAAGAAGAGAATATTCCAAAGGCAGATTCTTTTACACAACGGGAATGGATGTGTTTGTTTCCATTCTGGCAGGAATTGCAGCTTTAGGGCTTGTGTTTGTAGGGGATTATCAAACGGCTCACATAGAGGGAAAGACGATCGTAAAGGGATGTATTGTGGCTGTTGTGATAGCAGCTGTTACATTTTACGTATTGCATTTGGGATTTACATCTATATCAAAGGAGAAAGAACAAAAATGTATCCGGATTACGCGTAAACGGGCGTATCAGGAAGCGTCCTGCCTGTTCCGGATAGAATGGAAAGAGAACCTATTCTTTTTGGTGGCAAACTGTATCTGGTGGATTGTCCAGTGCAAGGGGTACAGTTTGTTTTGGGGTATTACACAAAGTATAGATGTGGTACATTCTTATTCGGTCAATCGGATAGAGGATGCGGTGAGTCTTGTATATAATAGTTTAGACATTGGTGCTGGAGAGATCATATCCTGGTATATTGGTGGAGTGGTTATCGCTCAGATCATCTGGCTGTTAGGTCGCAAATTAATACAAAGCTACAAAGAAAGAACGGTATCGGGAAGAGAATTCATGGCAAAACTGCCGGTTAGCAGGCAAGCCCGGTATCGGTATGAAACCATTCGGGATTGTGTGATGCTGATATTACCGGTTATTATCTCTACATTTATGATTCAAAGTCAATTTTTTGGAGTGTTACAAGGAGCATCCATTAATATATATTGGGGCGGCCGGGCCATATGGGGACTTACGATCATAAGTTGTTCTTATCTGCTTATGGTGTATGGATTGATTCGCTGGATTGAAGTACTGATACCAAATGGTGTACTTCGAATGCCTGTGGCTGCAAGCTTCCTGTGTGCAATTCATATGGTGAATACGGTATTGGATCGGTGTGGGGCAGTTGGTCGCACGATCAATAATCTGCTCACATTACACGCGCCTTTAGGGGGCAGCATAAATGCAAAAGGGGAATACATATATGATCTAAAGAAGCCGGAGATCTTCTTTGATTCTGCAATGGAATACGTTCATTCGTCGGATTATAATGTAACGGCACCGGCCCAGTTTTCTGCATTTTACAATGCATCCAATGTATCAAATTATATCGGATATGTATTATTATATATTGCAATTGCGGCTGTATTCTTATATTTTGCAGGAAGATTAGCAAAGAAACAGGAACATTCCGTAGAAGGGTTGTATTTTCCATTTGCCAAATATGTATTTGCGGCGGCAGTATCCATTGCGATGGGAATTGTATTGATGCAGAATGCAGTTGCGTGGTGGCACAGAATGATAATTGGAATATTCATTATCGGCATTTTTGTCGTATTCGTCTATTACTTAGATCCGGAGCGGAAATTGATAAAAAGACAGAAAGAGGGAGTGGTAAAGTAAACCGTTTTATGCTAGAATATATATAATTGTGACGAAAATAAAAGGAGGCATAGGACGAAGTGAGAAGTATATTAACCAATGTGAAACGAATCCGAAAGCAGGTATTTACAGAAGTTGCTAATCTTGCATATAATTCAGAGAATATCATTGATGATATTGAGGCGATTCCATATCGAATAACACCGGGAGATACTCCGCAGTATTGTGAGAGCATCTACCGGGAACGGGCAATCACAAGAGAACGGATCCGTTTGGCAATGGGTATGTCCCTTCGCCCGGAGGACAAGCCGGTACATCTGACCCAGGGTATAGAGGAGAGTAATATTGATGAGAAATATTACGAACCACCGCTTATGCAGGTCATTCCGGCTGCCTGCAATGCCTGTGAGCATAATGTATATGAGGTAAGCAATCAGTGTAAAGGCTGTGTTGCGCATCCTTGTAAGGAAGTGTGTCCGGTTGGTGCGATCCGTATGGAGAATGGCAAATCGGTGATTGATAAGAATATCTGCATCAAGTGTGGAAAGTGTAAGAGCATCTGTCCATATGATGCGATTTCCCATAAGCGTCGTCCGTGTGCAGATGCCTGTGGTGCGAATGCCATCGTAAGCGATGAATTAGGACGTGCAAAGATTGATGAGAAGAAATGCGTATCCTGTGGTATGTGTATGGTCAACTGTCCATTCGGAGCAATTGCAGACAAATCCCAGATATTCCAGTTGATCCGGGCACTTCGTTCCGGAAGAGAGATTTATGTGGCAATCGCACCGGCATTTGTCGGTCAGTACGGTCCATATGCAACACCGGATAAGATCAAGGCAGCTTTATTGAAACTGGGATTTGCAGGGGTATATGAGGTTGCGATGGGAGCCGATATGGGAGCCATGACAGAGGCGCAGCATTATGTGGAAGAAGTGGCAACCGGTAAGTTACCATTCCTGTTGACTTCCTGTTGTCCGTCATGGGCAATGTTAAGTAAGAAACATTTTCCGGAAACAATTGATAAGATATCGAATGCGTTGACGCCGATGGTAGCAACCGCAAGAGTGATCAAGAAAGAACACCCGGATTCTTCTGTTGTATTTATAGGACCATGTGCTGCAAAGAAATTAGAGGCTATGCGTCGTACTGTTCGGAGTGATGTGGATTTTGTTATCACGTTTGAAGAATTAGACGCAATGTTTATTGCACAGGATATTGAATTTGATGATTTTAAGGTTGGTGTTCCGGTAGAAGATGCGACCGGTGCAGGACGTGGATATGCGGTTGCCGGAGGTGTTGCGAAGGCAATCGAAGCGTGTATCAAGGAGTATTATCCGGGAACAGAAGTGCATATTGAACATGCAGAAGGTCTGGATGAATGTCGTAAGATGTTAATGCTTGCTAAGGCCGGTAAGAAGAATGGATGTCTGATTGAAGGTATGGGATGTCCCGGTGGATGTGTTGCAGGTGCGGGAACGAATATCCCGATCAACAAAGCAATGGTGGAAGTTCGGAATTTTGCAGGATCAACAAAGAAAGCAATTCCGGATCCGGATGTTGTGAAAGACTATTATCCAGAATAGAAGGTGTAATATATGTATAATTATTTGATAGGAATGGTGGCAACCGGAGATAATTCCAAGCCATGGCTGATCGCTATCTGCATGATCGTTTCGATCATCGTTGTCATTACGTTGCTGTTGTTAGGATTGAAAGACAGAGACGATGATGAGGACGATACGGAGGAATAGGCAGTGAATAATTTTATATATAGTCTGAATGCAACGATGCCAATCTTTCTTGTTATGATACTTGGCTGGTGGCTTAAGAAGATTCATTTTCTGACAGACGATTTTGTAAGCGTAGCGGATAAGTTAGTATTTAAGGTTGCATTGCCGGTATTTGTGTTCAAAGATATTGCCGGTGCAGACTTATCCAATGATTTCAGTCTGAAGTTTGTATTGTTCTGTTTCTTTGGAACCTGTATTTTTTTCGGTGCGACCTGGTTGCTGGCTGAGATTTTTATAAAAGATAAGAGTATGATCGGAAGCTTTGTACAGGGAAGTTTCCGGGGGAGTGCGGCAATCCTTGGAATTGCGTTTGCACAGAATATATACGGAAGTTCGGGGCTGGTTCCGATGATGATCGTTGCGTCAATTCCCCTGTTTAACATTTTCTCTGTTATCGTGTTGATGAGGAGCGCCAATGCAGGCGATACAGATAAGAAAGCGGTCATTAAGAAGACCTTGAAAGGAATTGTAACCAATCCGATCATTATCGGTATTGTGGCGGGTATTCCGTTTGCATTGTTGAAGGTGCAGTTTCCGGTTATTATTGAGAAGGCATTGACAAGTGTTGCCAGCTTGTCCACACCACTTGCCCTGATCGCTATTGGCGGAGGATTCTCGACCGGAGCAGCCCTTAAGAAATGGAAGCCAACTCTGGTTGCATCGATTATTAAGTTGGTGATCATACCGGGAATCTTCCTTCCGGTTGCGGTTGCGATGGGATTCCGGAATGAAGAGATGGTTGCCTTGTTAATCTTAACAGGAGCGCCGACAACGGTAAGTTCTTATATTATGGCAAAGAATATGAACAATGACGGAGTATTGGCATCCGGTATCGTTGTGATGACGACCTTGTTGTCATCTGTAACTTTGACTGCAACAATCTTTATATTACGCTCAACCGGAGTGATCTGATGTTGAAAAAACCACGCGATATGCGTGGTTTATTTTTTTAAGTGCTCTAAGAATAAGGAAATACATATGTTTTATTCATATAAGACTATGAAAATAAAGGTGTAAACAAAGATGATGCATAATAATATCAAGTATTGATGGAAAATATTTATAAAAATAAAGTTTGAGAATATATTAAGTTAATAAAATTAAGATAAAGAATAATTCACTTTACATTTTAATGAAAATACAGACTCAAACTTAATAATATGCATTAAAATTGTTAGAAAAATACATTTTGTTAGGGCGCGTTCATTGACAGAAATGCGGAATTCCCATAAAATAGGCGTTACGAAAGAGAGGATAAAGATATGGAGAATCGATTAGTAGTAAGTAATGACAAGACCAATTTATTAGAGTTAGAAGAGCATATGTATCATTTGGTAGATGTTGAGAAGCCGAATGTATTTCACAACCTTTTTCCATATGATGAGATACCGAAGATTGCATTTAACGAGAGAATTGTTCCGCACAATATGCCGAAGGATATCTGGATTACGGATACGACATTTCGTGATGGACAGCAGTCAAGAGAACCATATACAACAGAACAGATCGTTACGATCTATGATTATCTGCATCGCTTAGGTGGCCCGAATGGACTGATCCGTCAGAGTGAGTTTTTCTTATATAGCAAGAAAGACCGGGATGCAGTATATAAATGTCTGGAGAGAGGATATCGTTTCCCGGAAGTGACAAGCTGGATTCGTGCCTCAAAGAAAGACTTTGAACTGGTAAAGGATATCGGAATCAAGGAGACCGGCATTCTGGTCAGTTGTTCCGATTATCATATATTCTATAAGATGAAGAAGACCAGAAAGCAGGCGTTAGAGCAGTATTTGTCGGTTATCCGGGATTGTCTGGAGATTGGTATCAGTCCAAGATGTCATTTGGAGGATATTACCAGAGCAGATTTCTATGGATTTGTAGTTCCATTTTGTTCTGAACTTATGAAATTGATGGATGAATATAAGATTCCGATCAAGATTCGTGCCTGTGATACGATGGGATATGGTGTCAATTTTGCCGGAGCCGTAATTCCACGTTCTGTGCAGGGTACGATCTACGGTCTGATCAAACATGCAGGTGTGCCAAGTGAGATGTTAGAGTGGCATGGTCACAATGACTTCTATAAGGCGGTAACGAATTCCACAACCGCCTGGCTGTATGGTGCATGCGGTGTCAACTGTTCATTATTTGGTATTGGAGAACGTACCGGTAATACACCGTTAGAGGCAATGATCTTTGAGTATGCACAGTTAAGAGGTAACTTAAATGGCGCCGATACCACGGTTATTACAGAGATTGCAGAGTATTATCAGAAAGAATTGGGATATCATATTCCGGAACAGACACCATTTGTTGGTAAGAATTTCAACATAACAAGAGCAGGAATCCATGCGGATGGATTGTTGAAAAATGAGGAGATCTATAATATCTTTGATACTGCGAAATTCCTGAACCGTCCGGCACAGGTAGCAGTATCCAATACATCCGGTCTTGCCGGAATTGCACATTGGATCAATACACATTACCGTCTGCATCCGGAGGAGAAGATTGATAAGAATGCTCCGTTAGTAATAGCCGTTAAGGAATGGGTGGATAAGGAATATGAGGAAGGTCGTGTTACTTCGATCACGGATGACGAGTTAGTGAAAGTCATTACAGAGAATGCAAAAACTTTAAATGTAAAGTTGCCAGAAGTGTGATTTTCTGTTATTCTATAGAAGATTGAATATGTATTTTGGAAGATAAGTCATATGAATCATATGGCTTATTTTTCTGAAAAATACAATACGGAGAATGTAGGAATTGAGGACGTCAGTGAATGACGAATCGGTTTAGGGGAAACATTTTCCGGGGGAATATATATTTAGGAGGACAACAATGGATAAGATTAAGATGACAACTCCGTTGGTTGAGATGGACGGAGACGAGATGACAAGAATTTTGTGGAAGATGATCAAGGATGAGTTGTTATTACCATTTATTGATCTGAAGACAGAGTATTATGACTTGGGCTTAGAGTATCGTAACGAGACAAACGATCAGGTTACGATTGATTCTGCGGAAGCAACTAAGAAATATGGCGTGGCAGTCAAATGCGCAACCATTACTCCTAATGCTGCCCGTATGACAGAATATAATCTCAAAGAGATGTGGAAGTCACCGAACGGAACAATCCGTGCTGCATTAGACGGAACTGTATTCCGTGCTCCAATTGTTGTAAAGGGAATTGAACCATGTGTGAAGAACTGGAAGAAACCGATCACATTAGCAAGACATGCATATGGTGATGTGTATAAGAACGCAGAGATCCGTGTTCCGGGCGCAGGAAAAGCAGAATTGGTATTTACCGGCGAAGATGGAACAGAGATCCGTGAGACAATTCATGAATTCAAGGGTCCTGGTGTGATTCAGGGTATGCATAACTTGGATGATTCAATCTCAAGTTTTGCAAGAGCATGTTTTAATTATGCTTTGGATACGAAGCAGTCTGTATGGTTTGCAACCAAAGATACGATTTCTAAGAAATATGATCATAGATTCAAAGATATCTTCCAGGAGATCTATGATGCGGAATATGATGAGAGATTCAAGGCAGCAGGTATTGAATATTTCTATACATTGATCGATGATGCGGTAGCCCGTGTTATGAAGGCAGAAGGTGGATTTATCTGGGCCTGCAAGAATTATGACGGTGATGTAATGTCTGACATGGTATCCAGTGCATTTGGTTCGCTTGCCATGATGACTTCCGTATTGGTATCTCCATCCGGAGTATATGAATATGAAGCAGCACATGGAACGGTACAGAGACATTATTATAAGCATTTGAAGGGTGAAGAGACTTCTACGAACTCTGTTGCAACAATCTTCGCATGGACAGGTGCTCTCCGCAAACGTGGTGAGTTAGACAATATTCCGGAACTTATGACATTTGCGGATAAGTTAGAGGCAGCAACGCTCGGAACAATTGAGGCGGGCAAGATGACAAAGGATCTTGCATTGATCACAACGATCGAGAATCCAACCGTATTGAATTCAGAGAACTTCATTAAGGAGATTCGTAAGACATTAGAGGCAAGCCTTTAATCTGTATTCACGATATAGTATATCTAAGCCGTTAGAATTTTTCTGACGGCTTTTTGTGTAGACAACGAGCCAAGTACAAATTCGTGCTTGCACGAAAATTTGTATTTGGCGACTGTCCATCATCGAATGACGAAGTCGTGAGATGAGAGACAGCGATGATATGATACAATTATGATACATTATTGCAATATATATATCTTTTGAAACAGTATATTTTAGACAATATTGGAATTGTTGACTTATGCATGGATGTTTCCAAAATATATTTGATGATAGAGAGTGATAGAAGTATGATAAAGATTTTGATCGTGGAAGATGAAGAACCAATTTCAGATTTGATCCGTATGAATCTGGTGAAGGCAGGTTATAGCTGCGTATGTGCATTTGATGGAAATGAGGCGGCGGATATTATCAGTCAGGAACGGTTTGACCTTATTCTGTTAGATATTATGCTGCCGGGAATGGATGGATATGAACTGCTTGCCTATATTAAGACAATGGAGATTCCGGTAATTTTTATTACAGCAATGGGAGAGCTGAACCAGCGGGTACAGGGATTGCGGGCCGGTGCGGATGATTATATTACAAAACCGTTTGAGATCGTGGAAATGCTTGCAAGAGTAGAGACGGTGCTGCGTCGGTATCATAAGACAGAGGATGTATTACAGGTGGAAAATGTTACGATTGATATTCCGTCCCGTGTGGTTTTACAGGATGGAAAGCAGATCCTGCTGACAATGAAAGAGTTCGAGTTATTACTTCTGTTTGTCAGAAATAAGAATATTGCGTTGTATCGCGAGACAATATATGAAAATGTGTGGGAGAGTAATTATCTTGGGGATAGTCGTACCGTAGATCTGCATGTTCAGCGGTTACGGAAGAAATTAGGATGGGAAGGCAAGATAAAATCTGTTTATAAAGTAGGATATCGGTTGGAGGTATAGCATGCGGTTATACGGCAAGGTGTTCCTTAGCATGCTGGTGTTGGTTTCTATATCGTTCGGGGTGTTTGGAACTTTGTTGATCCGGACGTCATTTCAAACAGCATGGCAGCGGGAAGTGGAGATAGGTAAAAATGAGAATCAGATGGTAAAATTCACATTAGAAACGGCATTGAATACATTTTCCGGTGATTCTGCCAACCAGAAGAATGAGGAAGATGAGATTACGGATATTATGAATTCGGTAAGACAGGGAATGCAGTTACAGGATACACAGATTCTATTAGTGAATGCAAAATGCAAGGTGATATATTCCGGCAATCAGAAGATACTTCACAATACAGAAACAAATGCAGCAGATTCATCTTTGTTTCAGAAGGTGACATTAGAGCAAAGCGGATATCAGGTGTACAGGGAAAATGATCAATATTTGTTGTGTGTCATGAGTATGATCAATAATAAATGGCTGAATGATGAAATACGGTTAGAAACCATTACAGATATTACGCATATATATGAGGAACGCAGCCGGATGCTTCAGACATACCGGGTTGTTATGGCAGTTGTATTATGCGGTGCTCTGATCGTTGCGGTTGTGTTATCATATTTTTTGACACGATCGGTCCGGCATTTATCGAAAGTGACAACACAGTTTGCAAAAGGCAGATTGGAAAGCCGTGCAATTGTAAAAAGCTGGGATGAAGTCGGTATGCTTGCTGACGATTTTAACCAGATGGCAGATGAGCTGCAGATCCGTATGCAACGTTTGGAGGAACAGGCAAAACGGCAGGAGGAGTTTACGGCGGCATTTGCGCATGAATTGAAAACACCGCTTACATCGATCATGGGATATGCGGATATGCTGCGTTCCATGAATCTGACAGAGGCAGAGCGGATGAAAGCATCGGATTATATATACTCACAGGGAAAACGATTAGAGGCACTGTCCTTCAAATTAATGGAATTACTTGTTATGAAAAAACAGGAGTTTGAGTTTGTAGAGATGGAGGCCGGCTTCCTGATCGAAACAGTATTTGATTTAGCGGAAGTCGGTGTGTTAGATAGAGGAATGACATTAAAAAAACAGGTGGAACCCGGAAAAGTATATGGGGAAAAGGATCTGCTTGTCTCGTTGTTTGCCAATCTGATCGATAACAGCAAAAAGGCATCGAAACCGGGGAATACGATATGGCTCGAGGGAAAGAACCTGCCGGATGGATATGCGATCACGGTCAGAGATGAAGGACGTGGAATGACAGCGGAATCGTTAGCTAAGATCACAGAAGCATTTTTTATGGTGGATAAATCCCGCTCAAGAAAAGAGGGCGGAGCGGGTCTTGGCATGACACTGTGTAATCAGATCGTGAAGCTGCATGGTGCAAGGTGGGACATGAAAAGTGAACCGGATGCCGGGACAAGTATGACAGTGATATTTTCAAAGGAGGTTGGGTAAATGCGGTTTTATACATGGCTAGGAGTTATATTTGTGACGATAGCAACGGTTTTGGTCGTGGCATTTTTACCGGAATATGCAGCCCAACGTGTAGATGCAGGAACACTTAACCGGATATCCACATATACACAGGAACAGACCGAGACTATGAATCAGGGAATTAAAGTGATAGATCGAATTCGGATATTAGGACAGGGATTGGAGAGTGGCAATCAGACATGTGTTGTAAACAAGGCAGCTGGAGAGATTAGTAATGCCGTAGACAAGGAATTGTTTACACAGATACGACAACAGACCGGGGAGCTTGTGAAACAGAATTTGATTCCGGATATTATGGACGATAATACGCAATGGAAATATGAATTTATCCAGTTAAATGCGTATACAAATAATAATTATTTAGGAAAGGTGCTGTATGTATGGGAGGTTCAGGCAACGATCAAAAAATATAATACAGTTCATATGATATTGGATGCTTCTTCTTATAAGATTTACAGTATTACATTTGATACAGATTCAAATGAAAAAGATGACGAGTTGCAACTGATATTTGATGAATTTCGCATAAAGAAGGAGAGTAGGACATCTCATTATATGGAACAATGGGTGAAAAAATATCTGGCGTATTTGAATATAGAAGAGGATGTTTCAATACAGACCTATGACAATTCAGACTATAACAATGAGTGGGAACTAGAGCAATTGGTTGGTGTTGCACAATTTGGGTCGGGAGATGATGGTATTCGTATTGAAATAGATTGGATCATGGATTTTGAAAATCAGAATTTTGTATATGCAGTTATGGGTTCAGAAGAATCGGATTTTTATAATGGTATAATAGATACACAAAAGGCACAGTGAGGTAACAGTGATATGAAAAAATGGCAGAAGAGTACGCTGATCGTGACGTGGATCGCAGCATGTATTGTTATAAGTGTAATATATTGTGAAGTAAAAAGATTAGATCAAATGCGATCGGATACAATGGAATCCGATCAGAAAATAAGGAGTAACCGTAGCACCGTACTAACAACGGAAAAACAGACGTCGCTGGAAAATCCAACGATGCAGCAGAATACAGAAGAAGATAGGAAGGCTGTGTTTGAGGAGCGGAGAAAAGATCCGTTGTTGTTACTTGTCAACAAGAGTCATCCATTACCGGAAACATATGAGGTTACGCTTGCTACGCTTCCGGATGGACATCAGGTTGCCAAGGTCATGTATGATGATCTGGAGGACATGCTGGCAGATGCCGGGAAGGCAGGCTGTTCTATTATTGTTGCGAGTGCATATCGTACAAAAGAACGACAGGAGCAATTGTTACAACAGGAAATACGCAAGAACATGCGAAATGGAATGGATGAAAAAGAGGCTGAAGAAGATGCACTCTTGACGGTCGCACCATATGGATATAGCGAACATGAAACAGGGTATACCGTAGACCTTGTAGCGGCAGGAAATCAGATGTTAGATGATACACAGGAGACGACGAAAGAAAATAAGTGGCTGCAGAAGAATTGTGCACAATACGGATTTATCTTGCGTTATCCCAAAGAAAAGGAGGAGATTACGGGTTACTCGTATGAGTCTTGGCATTTTCGCTATGTCGGGAAGCGGGCAGCACAGGATATTACATCTGATCACCTTACCCTCGAAGAGTACCTGAACTAACCCTTGCACAGCGTGAGTGAG
>HF987891.1 GCA_000431135.1 Clostridium sp. CAG:590 | reverse complement strand
TGTCCTATACTTGACACATCCACACATGTTCCGTCACACATTTGCAACAAGTCTCTTAGAAGCCGATGTCGATATTCGTTATATTCAGGAAATGTTAGGACATAGTTCCATCAATGTTACTCAAATATATACGCATGTCGCAACTGCAAAGCAATGTGATATTTTGCGGACGAAACATCCTCGAAACAGGTTTGCTGTTGGAGGTGAGGGATAATTAAATATTATCACTCCTGCATATACATTTGCAATTCATAACATATATTATCTGTAGCCTCTTGTACGCTACACTCATCATTGATTACTTTATCCAGATATTTTACAATAATATTCTCCTCCATCTTGTCTAAATATACACTAGTCTTAGCATTTGCATAACATTGCTCCATTACCTCGGCTTCCTGTTCTGTAACATTTGAATGCAATTGTATTTTGGAGGTCATTCCATTATCTGAATTACTTGTTATCGTATATTGCATATCTCTATATTTTTCAGCGTCTGCATCCCGAACAATTTTACTAACAGAAATTCCAACCTGCTCATAATCACCAAAACTCTGAGAAATATAATTATCATTCTCACAATTCACAACATCATCCGACAATAAGTAATTTACAAATTCTTTTGCTGCGTCTTTATCTTTACATCGCTTATTAATTGACACAATCATCTTAGGTATAAATGCATCTGATATTGTGTTAAATGTATAATCCCGACCATTAGATTTCATATAATCGCATGCCGTATATAAATGCAGCACTCCTATATGTGATCTCAACTGTCCAATCGTAATATCTGTCCACTTGGTAATTGGTCTCCCTGTATAATTATTAATACCTGGTATCACATTTAATCCATCAAATGCATCAAATTGCAGAGGTGCCTCTTTTTTTAACATATCATCTACCTCATTGTTATGTGCATTGCATGCCTGATATATATCTACAGATTCCTGTATAAATTGCTGCAAATTCTCTTTATTTATATCAGACTCCTGTACAATGTCATTTGCATATAACGGGAAAAATACATCATATAACGATTTTCCCCCATAAATAAACAAATCATTGATTCCTGTCTCTGCCGTCTTCAGATAATCACACATCTTTTGAGGATCTTTTAATTCATTTACCCGGGACTGCTCTGCTAAAATCATCGGAATTGAAAAACGTGTAGGCAATGCATATACCCCTCTATCCTGTTCAAATGTATTCAATACAGGACTAAGTGACTCTTTTTCGTTTTCTTCCTTTATATCCTTCAGATTAAGCAGTTGTCCATTCTGAATATATGTTTTGGGGTTGAGTCCATCCATGAAAATAATATCCGCCCCATCTCCTGATAACATCTCTGTATTAAATGCATTAATTGCATCCTGTGTAGTTAAACCATTATCTTCATCCATTCCAACCTCATATACAATATTTATTCCGGAAATTTGTTGTTCAAATCTTTTCACAAGCTTATCAATATATTCTGAATTTTCCAAACTATATATCTTAAGGCTGCTTATCTTTCCGTCATTTTTATCCCGATCCTTAGGAAAGGTGATTGTACCATTACTTTGTAAGACAAAGTATGGTATTTCTTCATCATAGAAAAAACCTACAAACTCAATATTATCATTATTCTGCCTTCCCACTAAATAGATCTCATCTTGTTCCGTAACAATGAATCCCTCCGCCTCACCAATTGCAAATATATTCTTATCATCAGAAATAACATGTTCTAAAATTTCGTTTTCCAAATAATATCTATACACTCCGTCTTTTAACAGAAGATATACGACCCCTTTCTCGTTGCAATAAATTATATCTTTATGTAACTGCTGGGTAATACTCTCATCCTGCGCCTCCCTTATCTTATCTAACAGGACATCCATTTTTTCAGAATATTGATGAATCTTTTTACCTTTTTTATTATATTCAACCAATCCCTCTTCACACACCAGCAACAGATTATCATTATATTCGCACAAATCCACAACGCCTTTTTGTTCTATATCTGCGCTTTTTTCTCCTGTCTGATCATATACCGTTACACTCTCCTGCCCAATAACCGCAAATACATCATCTAAAACTTTACCTGTAACCATGTTGGCAGAATTATTATAACAGGCTATATTTTTTACTTTCTGATTCGATATTAATTCAATCTTCGTTTCTTTTCGTTCATAAGAATCATTTAAAATATCATATGTGATCAAATACTCATTGTCTTTTGTTCTATCCGCAGAGGTAATTGCACACAGATCATCTTGAAATTCCATATTATTCAGCCATTCTAAGTTTTCAATCTCCCAGCTTTTCCCGGCATCTTTTGAAGTCAATTCCAGAAAATCATTTTGTACACCTTTCTTCATCACAATACATGTATAATTGTTCTCATCCCATTTTTTTAATTTTAGAACATCCCCTGTTTGTTCCATTTGGCCGATAGTGATCTGTTGAAAGTTATCCTTAACTTCAGAACTATCCGCTTTCCCACATCCCGACATGAGTATACAACAGACAAATATAATAAATATAACTTTTTTCATAACCTCTCTCCTTATCTTCCTAAGTTAACTATTATTATAAACTTTCCACTTCCTCCAACCTTCTAAACTTTCTCTAATCTTTGACATTATAATTGGAGATTTATGCAAAATATGCTATGATTACACTATTGAGGAGGCATACACCATGAAATTATTAGTTGTAGAAGATGATATTCAATACTGCGAAACATTGGATTACCTGTTCAGACAGGAAGATATACATGCCACATTTGCACATGATGGTACTACAGCAAAAAAAGAATTTTTTAACAACTATGACCTTATTCTATTAGATTGTATGCTGCCTGACATCAACGGAATTGATCTTCTTAAATATCTGCGCAAAGAAAATCCCAACATACCGGTAATTATAATCACTGCGTTAGGCGAACTTACAAATAAATTAGACGGGTTCAATAATGGTGCTGATGATTACATTGTAAAACCCTTCGAATTCAAAGAATTACTTGCCCGTATCTATTCATTACTAAAAAGATGCGGTACAACCAACACGCTTTATACTTTTGGTGATCTTACATACAATCCAAACAATGCTGAATTGACTTGTTCGAATCATACTGTTACTCTATCGCCAAAAGAATTAGCTTTATTCGAATCTCTATTGAACAACAAAGAAAACGTAGTTTCCCGCAATGATCTGATTCTATTTGTCTGGGGAGAAAATGCATATCAGGAAGATGGAAATTTGGATAATTTTATTTATTTTTTGAGAAAACATCTTCGCACACTCAACAGCAGTGTACAGATCAAGAACATTCATGGTATCGGATTCAAATTGACAAAGGAGTAAATACTTGAAAACATCACTTAAGAAAATCAAATCCCTTAGTTATAGTCTAATTACACTATTTGTCTTGCTTGGCAATATAATGTTTTCCATATTGATCTATAATCAAAACTACAATGCTGAACTCTTGTCTTTCAATGCAAATTCCTCACTCATTTCCAATTATGTTTTCTCTATTGATGCCCTTGACTATAAAGTGCTCACACAATATACCTCTAATGATTTTCAAATTATACTCGGCACAAAGAAAACAGAAAATGTAATATCTTACGGAAATCTATTTGATCAGAATACCAGCCACGACATCCGCTCATGGGCATATAATACTGCCGTTTCGAAGTATAACTTAGGCAGATCTATACATAACAGCACAACATCTCTGCCCTCTTCAAATTTTATATCGTTTAAAGAAACATATCAGCAAACACCCTTATTGGTATATTATTACGAAGATCCCGTTACGGCTAACACCCTGACTATCATACATACATTACACGCTTTTCATTCCCGTACACAAAGAGCTATTATTATATTTTTATTCTTATCCATTTTACTAATGATCCTATTATTTATTGTGTCTCATATCATTATTAAGATGGCGATGAAACCGATTGAAGAAACCCAAATGCGTCAGAATGATTTTATTTCTGCCGCCTCTCATGAACTCCGTTCGCCAATCAATGTTATAATGTCTAGTCTGTCTGTTTTAGACTCCGCCAAAAATAATCCTTCCATCTTTGCCCGTCATTATAACATTGCTCTCTCTGAATGTAGACGTATGTCGCAACTGATTGATAATATGTTGATACTCGCTAAAACAAACAAGCAGGATATCTCTGCCAATTATACATCGGTATCCCCGGATACATTGGTAAAACTGTGTTATCAAAAATATACACCGGTTGTTTCGGAAAAGGGACTTCTTCTGCAAATGGAACTACCCGCCGATCCTATGCCAAAATGCGATATTGATGTTAATCTCACAATGCAGATTCTTGCAATCTTAATTGATAATGCAATTTCCTATACAACTCACGGAAGTATTACTCTCAAAACATATACAGATAACAAATATATATATTACTCCGTCATAGACACCGGCACTAGTATACCGGAAAATATGAAAACTAAAATATTTGAAAAATTCTATTCCTGTGATAAATCACACACGGACAAGACACATTGCGGGCTTGGCTTAAGTATTGCACTGGACTTACTTTATATATGTCATGGAGATATTCAAATATCTGACAACCCGGAAGGTGGCAGCATCTTTACGATTTTCTTCTCCAAACGATCTGAACAAAGCCTATGAACATACACAATCCGATCAGCCCCATCCATTTTATATGTACCCAGGTGAAATGATAAAAATAACGTTCAATGATATCTTTATTTTTATATATTTTTCTATATAATATATCCTTCCATGCCTGCTTCCATTTCATATAATCAAATATTTCTGTTCCCGTTTTAGGCATATCTTTTTTCCCAAAAAGCGTTGTGTAATCACTTACATAATACACCCCACCTTTGTTACTACATTGTAATCTATTCTCTATGTCTTCCTTATATTTATTATGATAAGATTCCTCAGCCACATTCATTACAATACCTGCAACGTCTGGAACTGCTTGTATATTACGATCAGAATAGCATACAATCATCCATTCCTCATCCGACTCAACAATTCCACGCACATAATAATCTTTTCCAAAGACTTCTATTTTTTGTCCGTTCATCTTCATTGTTCCAAAAAGCCGATACATAATTTTACTGCTTAAGATACAACCATATGTATCTTCCTTTAACAATGTCCCTTTTGTTATAATAATATTTTCCAAAGAGGAATTACTAATGATTACATCCGCTGTAACATTTCCTTTCGTATCCTGTGCATATATGTTTTGTTTCTGAGCAATACAATAACAGCCCAAATAATATTCTTGTTGAGATAATACATTGTCCACGCTTTCAAGCGTAATTTGACTATCGGAATCCATCACATAAAATGCATAATTTTCTATAGATTGTTCATTTCTTCTCAATTGAATATAATAAAACAAACTAAAAGACAATCCAATAAATGTAACAATTCCCACTACATAACCTGCCATTTTCTTCATATATTTTTTATTCTTCACGCACAACATCACCCGGTTCAATATTTTTATTCGATGAAAAAATCACTTTGTCATCTGAACTTAATGTGTTACTGCTAACCGCCACATATTCCTGATTGGAATCCTCTATCTTTACATTCACCTTTTCTGTAACCAATTCTTTTCCAAGAATTGTATCTTTCTCTTTTTCTATCAGAACATAACTGTTGCCATTCCCATCCGATCGCAGTGCACCCAATACCATACAGGTATCATAATCTTTTGAGTTATGTGCAATTTCGACATCCACATATTCTCCTACATAATATTGGTTGCCTTTTATGCATATTTTAATTGTGTATGCATCCTGCAAATCGTCATAAAACATTGCATCAATCGGAAACTCTTCCTGCTCCTCCTGTGCCATAACAGAAACGGTATCATCTTCCGATATATATTTCTGCTCTTCCTCCGACACATTTATATTCACTACAAAGCCTTCACCTTTTTCACCAATTACAAACGCCGCTGTCTCAAGTGCATATGTTCCCGCCTTCTGATCCAGTTCCTGTATACTTCCGTCTATTTTGGCACAGTATATACCATTATTTTCTATCAGACCCTTTAATTCCATTACTGCATCCTCTGTTTGCGTAATTTCTGACATTATCTTTCTTTTTTCCAATCGATCCCATGTCATCGCACTTGTATTTTTTAATTCCTGTAATTCTATTTCTTTTTTTTGATATTCCTGATCTAATTCCTCCATGTTATATTGCACAAGAGCATCACCTTTTTTCACATTTTGCCCTAAAGAGACAAACACCTCATCGACAAGTATCCCTGCATATATATATACCGGTTTCTCTTTTTTATACAACAACCTTCCCTTTTTTGAAATTGTATGTTGTAATGACATACGAATAGGTGCCTGACTTTCTACAATCGGTGTCAGGACACTCTTTGTGAATCGTGAAATCCATGTACACACGATCAGCACTACAAAAAAAGATACAACAACTTTCACTATTCGGCTATGTGTATTTTGTTTTTTCATGCTAGTCCTCCATACCTTTTATAATAATTCCATCCATTAGTATATCTCTACCTGCATAAAGCACATATATTGCAGGTAGGATACTAAACAACGAAAACGCAAAACATTTCCCTATTTGCCCTCCCGATATATCCGGAAGATATACGGATAATGTCCATAATTTCTTATCAGTAATAAAAACTGCGACTTGTTCCACCATATTCCAATATTCGAAAAAGCCTAATATTCCCGCTGCAAAAAGCCCTTTCTTTGCCAAAGGAATTGCAATATACCAGTATATTGTCCATTTGCCTGCACCATCAATACAGGCTGCATCAATAGCCGCCTGCGGTATTTGTTCAAAAGAATTATAGGTTATGAATATAGGAAACGTTGAAAATACCAACGGAAGAATTAATGCTCCATGTGTGTTGATTAATGCAGCCTGCTTCAAGACAATATATTGCGATAACATCGTCACCTGAAACGGCAGTAACATACAAAACATGTACACCAACATAATGCCCTTACATATACAGGAATGGTTTCTTGCCAAAATCCATGCTGCCGGGATTGCAAATACAAACTGTCCTACGATGATGCAACTTACAACTTTAACGGAATTCCAAAATAATACAAAATATTCCGGTGTATCCAACAGAACACGCAATATATTTTCTCCCGTAGGATATAATGGGATTAAATGCCATGTCGCATATTGATTGCTTTCCTGTACAACAGCCCCCAAAACATCATTTAATTCCGCATCTCCCATAAATACTCCTGTAAACACAAGAATAACCGGAAGAATATATAGAAATACCATTCCATAAATAATGATTTTCAATCCTATCCGTTTCACTTTGTTCTCCTTCTGCATTTGGTTTCCCTCAATATAATCCATCTCAAACATAGTAATACTAAAAAAAACTGGATTGCCGTCATACACGCCGCAGACGCTATTTTCCCAATCTCCAGTTTACTAAACCAATTATTAAAAAGATGCTGCAATAAATAAATGTTGTCATCCGGATAATTTCCAGCAATTAAATACACTTCACGGAATATTTTAAAAGAATTCATTAGCGATAACATGCATACTGTAAAAATCGTGCCTTTAAGATTAGGCATGACCACTCTTGTAAATATAACAAAATTATTTGCACCGTCTATTTCAGCTGCCTCACAAACTTCCGGCGGAAACATATATAATCCCGCCAACCATAACAACATATTATATCCCAGATTCTTCCACAAAAATGTAATAACCAACAGCCAAAAAACAGCATTTCCTCTAAAAAATCCGATGGCATTCCTATGTAACACATTTACCAAAATCCCATTTACAACCCCATGATCATCAAATAGAATTTTCCATATAATTGCAACAGAATTAGAGGGTAATGCCATTGGAATCAAAAAAGCAAATGTAATATATTTATTATTCATATTCTTTACAACAACTGCAATCAGCAAAGACAATACGAATAATACCGGTAACGCAACGATTTCAAATCGAACTGTATTACGAAATGCCAATTGAAAAGCAGAATTGAATAAAACGATTCTATAATTATTAAATCCGAGATGCCCTGCATTTACGAAAGACCTTCTCACTACATCTAATAGCGGAATTAAAATAAACACCAGAACACCTATCATTCCCGGTAGAACAAACGCACTATCAGATTGTATAAATCTCCTGATAGCTGTATTCTTATATTTCGACATCATACATTTCCTCCACAAATCACATTATAATATAATCCGGAAATGCATGTTTCTAATATATATCTAAAAAATCCCACAGCCAACTCTCGTCAACTGTGGGATCTTCCTACTCCATAATCTCTAAATTTTCTTCTATAATGGTAGACAGTTTCAAATATTTATCAATCTTATCAATGAGCATCTGGTTCTCTCCAATCTCCTGATTGAGTAACATGGAGTTGAGCATTTCAAACCGGTTCTCATACTCTTCTGTCTCCCCTTTTGCTTTCATCGCCTGACTCTCATACACCTTTGTCTGTTTGGTGTTTCGTTCCGGCATCTCATATAGTAAGTTCTCTCCATGGAACAGAACAAATTCCTTCAAATAATATCCCGGTACAACTTCCATCATGCGTGCCTCTTTGTTACAATCCGGTTTCTCAACACCGGATTGAATACCGTAATGGAATGAAATCTGTCTGCCTGCCTTATCCTTTGTTACCACATATGTCATCATAAACAGATCTTTCGGTAAATGCATGTATTTCTTAAAGCTGCGGAAAAACGGAAGCAATATACCGCGTTTCACAAAATATTCAACCTGTGCTTTAATCCATGTAATCTCCTGCTGTTCCAGTTTGGGCTTTTTGCTGAGGAACAGAAGCATTGCCGCCTGACACATATCATCCTTTAATTCCTCTGTCACCATTTGCTCATACAGATCATCAAAAAATACGGCCGGTATATCATCATCTTCCACCAGATAAGCAAATGCTGCCCGTTTGAAAAATGCTTTGATCACCATACCTCTCCGTTTCTTACGAAGATACGATTCAAATACCCGGAATACATCCTTGTGCCATTGTTCCGTATATAACGTTTCACAAAGAATATTCTCTTCAAAAAGATCTAACCGGGTCAAACGGCTGCTGGCACGTTTCCATAATTTTAACATGTCCTGCACGCCGCCCTGATAATAATCAATCAGATAACTTAACACATCCACGGTATCCTGTCCCATGCGATACAGATAATTCGCAACTGAGATTAACGTCTCTTCCTTTGCATACTGTGAAAATTCTTTCATTGCACTAACCAGCAGTGCCAGATTCTCCGGCATTACCTCCTGATACCCGAACCGTTTCACTGCTGCATATGCTTTATCATACAAGCCGCACATGATCAGGTAATTCATATATTCCACACTCTCTGCCGGCAGTACATAATCCATGTCCACACGGTCCAGATAACTGCGTAGAATATCCATATCCAGATGTTCTCTATAATAACGGACAATTCCGTAAATCGCCTGCTGCTTCGTCTCTTCACTGATCTCTTTAAATGCTAACAGATCTCTTGCAATATTGACTTCTTTGGCATTCGTCGCATCATATGCTTTCCATTCATCATATCGATACAGAACATACCGATAGTCATCCCCTGCGTACATTCCGAGGATCTCCATATATTCGGACTCATCCACCAATTTCTGCAATTTGTATGGTATCGTACTAATATACCGGTTATGATTGCTGTCTACCAACGAAACTACCGCTGATTCCGTAATCATATCTACATAAGCCACATGGTTGACAACCGGAACCCACTGCTCCTTTTCTAATTCCTTGTGAGAGATCACAACTCCTGTAATATTATCATTTGCCACCACTAATTTGCGTTTGAATATCACATTTACCAGACTTGCCGCAAAGTGAGCTGTGACCGCCTGCGGTCTTAAAAACTCTCCGTATATAACGCTTAGATCATCACTCATGTTGCCCTTTACGATCTGCCCTTCCATAAATGCCATCATATTCGGAAGGTACTCCTCATACTGACCAAGATATCTTCTCTTATTCTGGATCACGTTGGCATAGAGATACGCATACTCTGCATCCGTCAGACTGCTCTTATAATTAAAATACCGCAATACAGAATCCGGGATCACATCATACCGGCTCTTATCCATACTGTGCAGATAATTCTCCTGAATTCCTACCAGCTTGTACCCACATTTGATTCCTTCGAGATAATACTTATGATAGCGTTGTTCTACCTTACCTCCACGGATCAGCATACTGCAAATGATCCGAATGATCTCCGGTCGATTTGTAAATTCATATATTGTACAAAGCAGGGCAAACACCTGTGACCGGAAATCCCGCTCTCTACCTGCCAGTTGTATGAATTCTTCTTCTGCCTCTTTGCTGAGATAATGATTGCGAAGTCCAAACCGGATTGCCGCAATCTCAACCGCAGATAATTTTTTAAGAAGTAACGGATCCTGATTCAACAGATCGCATACTTCAATTGCAAGAACCGGACTATTGTAGCCTCCCAGATAGAGTCCTTCTATCTGACTGAACAACCACTGTTTATCCTTTTGATAACGCTCATCTAAATAGATCAAAAGCCAGAAATAGAACAGTTTATCTTTCTCTGTCGACAGCGCCTGTTCAATCTCTTCACAGGCTCTTACGATCTGCCGTGCCTCCTTGGACAACAATGCCTTCAGATACAGATAATAGCAATGTTCGCGTCTGCCTTCCACTGTCTTATCCATATCCGCTTCCATACGCCGGATCTCCTGTCTGGCTGTCTCTTCCTGCCCGGCAAGAATACACATGTGCAGCAATCCTAACTTATATATACCCGTCTCAGGTTCAAAGGAGATCAGCTTGTGCAGTGATTGCCGTGTCTTTTCAATGAACTGTTCAATCGACATCAGCCCAATCCGATAATCTACATAATTATGCACCACAGCCGCAATCTCTAACTTCTTAAGCCGCCGGTCATGATCTCTATGTACTAATACACGGGAACCTTCTTCCGCCTCTTTGACGATCACATTAACAACAATCTTCTGATATGTATTCTCAATGATGATCTGTCCCTGTGCCTGTTTATCTTCATCTAACTGTTCCGGATCTAAAGAATAAGAAACTGCAAACCGGTCATCCTGAAAATCCATACTGCATACGGATTCCTGATGAATCGTAATGAATCGTGCATCCGTCCGCACATGCATCTTGCAATATCCCCATGTATTCTTACGCAGAACCAGCTCATGATCTTCCCTCATCTTCGGAAAACGGAACTGAAACCGATCATGTTCCACCTGTAACATAAGTGCCCGTTTCTTATGAATGTATACCAGAAATTCTTCCAACGCCTGATTCTTATCCACAGAATCCCTGAGACTTCTATATGCCTCTAAGTATTCTTCCTGACCTGCTAACAAAGTTCTTGCAAATTCTTCGGAATAAAATATCTGAAGTGCCTTTTCCCAGTTTGTCTCCGCCAATGCCGAGAATTTCATCAGATCTTCCAGTGCAATTCCATTTACATCAATAAATGGTGCCACAATCTCAATGTTGTAAGGAACTGTAATCTCCGTTCCGTTCCCAATTAACCGAATAGTACCGTCGTAGACACTTCCTCTTTTCCTGCACGTTGCATCAAAAGAAAATGAAATCTCCCCTTTTTTACCAACCAGACTATGATCAGAAAGGCACAATAAATAAGCGTCATCATAGACCATCATCTTCATTGCCACATCATTACCGGATGTAACCTGAATGCTTCCCTGATATACGCTTCCTGCTTCTATCTTCAATTGTAAATACTTCTTCGAAAGATGGATCTCCGGATATTCTACATAGAAATCACCTTTCGCATACTGTTCAACTTTGCTCTTCATTGGTATTTCCTTATTTCTCTTGATGTTTCGTAGGGTTCAATGTTATAATTATACCAAATTTCATTTGATAAGAAAAGAACAAATAGAAAGAAGGTTAATTTTATGGGCAAGGTAGCACAATCCTTTCACGGCAGTGACCTCGAAGTTATTGCAAAACGTTATCATATAGATCAGGAATCCATCATTCCTTATGCTTCGAATGTCAATCCGCTCGGCATCTCTCCGGTTGCCAGACAGGCACTGATCGACAACGTGGATGCCATCAAAGCATACCCGGATCGCGATTACGCCAGTCTGCGGGAAGCAATTTCCAACTATTGCAGTGCAGATCCGGATAAGATCATTTTAGGAAACGGAACATCCGAATTGATCGACTTGACAATTAAGACACTTGCTCCTAAGCAGACTATGATCATCGGACCGACCTATTCCGAATATGGACGTGCTGCACAGCTTGCAGGAAGTGAGATTTCTACTTACATGTTAAAGAACTTAGATGATTTTGAACTGGATGTGGATATGTTCTTAAAGGCACTCCATGAATCCATTGATCTTCTGATCATCTGTAATCCAAATAATCCAACCAGCAAAGTGATCACCAAAGATCAGATGGATATGATCCTTGCACGGTGTTTAGAACTTAACATCTTTGTCATGGTAGATGAGACTTATGTGGAATTTGTAAAAGATGTCCACTTAATTTCCTCTATTGCACTTACCAAAAAATATGACAATCTTATCGTATTGCGAAGTGTTTCCAAATTCTTTGCATCCCCTGGTCTCCGCCTCGGTTATGCGATCACCAACAACGAAGACTTTTTGGAAGAGACCACCAACGAAAAGACTCCTTGGAATATCAACGTATATGCCTCCGTTGCCGGTGTCATGTTTTCCGATGACCATTACATCAATCTTACAAAGAGTCTGATCCAGACCGAACGAAACCTGATCTATTCCGCACTATGCAGCAGGAAAACGATCAAGGTCTTCAAACCGGAAGCCAATTTCGTATTGATCAAACTGCTCAAAGAAGATCAGACTGCATCCGATGTATTCGATTACTGCATCAAGCGTGGTTTTATGATCCGCGATTGTACCGATTACGAGGGATTAGGTGACAAATACATCCGTTTCTGTTTCATGAAACCAGAGCAGAACGATAACGTAGTCAACACGATCCTCGAAATCGTCTAAAAACAAAACGTCGCCTGCGGCTCTTTTTTGCGCCTGCGACGAACTTTCCTGTAAAGTAAAAAGGACGGATACAACCTGTATCCGTCCTTTTTATGCTCTTTTACATATTCTCTTTGATCTGATTGTAAATGCCTTCTGCATCCAATTCATATTTGTGAAGAAGTTCCATTGCCGGTCCTGACTCTCCAAAACGATCTCTCATTCCGATCTTGTATACCGGTGCAGGCTGTTTCTCACAAACAACGTCACATACTGCCGATCCCAAACCACCAATAATAGAATGTTCTTCTACTGTAAAGATCTTCTTTGTCTCCTTTGCAGCCTTTACAATGATCTCTTCGTCAATTGGTTTGATCGTATGAATATTGATTACTCTCGCATCAATTCCATCCTTTTCCAACATTTGTGCTGCTTCTAATGCAAAGGATACTTCCAATCCTGTCGCAACAATTGTAATATCTTTGCCTTCCCGCAATGTCACACCTTTTCCCAATTCAAACTTATATTCCGGATTATCATTGATCACCGGTGCTGCAAGTCTTCCAAAGCGGAGGTAAACGGGACCTACATGTTCATATGCAGCTTTGACAGCCGCCCTTGCTTCTACATCATCCGCCGGATTAATGATTACCATATTCGGGATTGTTCTCATCAACGCAATATCTTCATTACACTGATGTGTTGCACCATCCTCACCAACAGAGATTCCTGCATGAGTTGCACCAATCTTTACATTTAATTTGGGATAACCAACCGTATTACGAACCTGTTCAAACGCACGTCCAGCTGCAAACATTGCAAAACTACTTGCAAAAGGAACCTTGCCTGTCAAAGAAAGACCGCCGGCAATTCCAATCATATTACACTCAGCAATACCGCAATCGATGTGTCTTTCCGGAAATTCTTTCTTAAAAATCCCCGTCTTGGTTGCTGCTGCAAGATCAGCATCCAATACAACAACATTGTCATGCTCTCTTCCAAGTTCTACTAAAGCATTTCCGTAACTCTCACGAGTTGCAATCTTCTTTACTTCTGACATAATGTGGCTGCCTCCTTTTCCAAATCTTCCATTGCTACTGCATACTGTTCATCATTTGGTGCTGCACCATGCCATGAAGCCTGGTTCTCCATGAAGGAAACACCCTTTCCTTTGATCGTCTTTGCGATAATTGCAGTCGGCATACCCTTTGTCTGTTTTGCCTCTTTAAATGCTGCCTCGATCGCATCAAAATCATGGCCATCTATCTCAATTACATGGAAATTAAATGCTTTGAACTTGTCTGCGATCGGATAAGGAGAACATACATCCTCAATGCTTCCGTCAATCTGCAAATTATTGTTGTCTACGATTACAACGAGATTGTCCAGTTTGCGATGTCCCGCAAACATAGAAGCCTCCCAGACCTGACCTTCCTGAATCTCTCCATCTCCTAATAATGTATATACACGATAATCCTCATTAGAAAGCTTCGCTGATAATGCCATACCAACAGCAACTGAAATACCCTGTCCTAAAGAACCTGCCGACATATCTATTCCGGGAGTTCCTTTCATATCCGGATGTCCCTGTAACATCTGTCCGGTCTTACGAAGTTTCAAAAGCTCTTCCTCCGGAAAATATCCCTTCATGGCAAGTGCACCATATAATGCCGGTGCCACATGTCCCTTTGACAATACAAAACGATCCCTGTCTTCCTTCTTCGGATTCTTAGGATCTACATTCATCTCCTCAAAATACAAATACGTAATAATGTCTGCTGCGGATAACGATCCACCCGGATGTCCACATTTCGCAGCATGCAAAGAAGTCACAATGTGCTTTCTAAGCTGATTTGCTTTCTTCTGAAGCTCTAATTTGTTCATGATACTCTCCTAACTTCAGGTAATTTCTCACCCGATCTACTACAATTGCTTCGTATCGTATGCATCTACTGTCCACCGACAAATATGCACACTTACTTATTATTGTATAAATAAATTCAAAAAAAGCAAGTCCTTTTTCCTCAAAAGACCTGCTTTTTCTAAATGTTGTATACTTTTCATCGTTCTATTCCTCTTGTTGCCGTCTCTTTCTCCTGATTATCATGCCTGCATCTATTATGATCACAAGAAAAATAATACATCCGCCAATCGTCCGTTTCGGATCTCTTACCGGATAAGAAGACAATGCCATATCCTTGTCATAGTCATAATATCCCTCTCTCGTATGCTGGTAAAAATCTGCATCACTCTTCAAAAAGAAGGTATAATCCGGCAGCCAGCCGCCGTCATCCCATGTGACATCCATATTGTACCATTTACCGTCTACCCGGACCACATTCCACGCATGATCGGTATCCTTCTGGTAATCCTCGGATGAGCCCAATACAACCCTTGCAGGTATCCCCATCTCCGACAACAGATAAAATGCTGCCGTACAATATCCCTGGCATACCATTTTCCCGGTCATATATCCATCATAATCTGACCGGTTCACCATGCTGTGATCATACTCATAATTCTTGATAAGATAATCGTGTACCGCTTTAACACTCTTATAGTCTGTATCCTTTTTAAGGCTTGCGGCAAGCTCTTTCATTTTTTTTAAATAGATATCTGTTTCGTTCTTTGGATAACTATAAGATATTATAACCTCCATCTTACAGTTATGTCCGTCTCCGTATCTACCGCCTTTATAGTACTCTACCTTCCAACTCTCCATGTAGTAACACAGATAACTTCCACTTGCAGTGGGATTGTCCGCATCATAATGATAATAATACCCATTTAATAATTCATCCAGATCATTTCCAAGCGATCCTACATCCGTAATATACACCTTACTTTTCTGGTGTGACAGGATCTGCTTCGAGATCTCCTGATAAAAGGAAGCCCGGTCTTTGACAACAACACATCCCCCATCCTGTGCACATACAGGAATTACACACATCCATATAAACAATATTTCCAGAATAATCCCGATTATCTTCCTCATAATATAATTCCCCCGTCTTAATCTACATTAGTCTGCACGCGGTACAATAGTCAGACGCAAATAACAATGTATGTTTCCGTACAAGTACTATCTGATACTTAACATGATTGTATCATTGTTGACAACGTATATCCATCTTTTTGTGCGGGAATTGAATTCTATACTAAGTCATTTCCATCTTTCCTGACCAAACTGCTTCTTAAACTTATACCTTGGACATAGAAACTTCTAGTATCTGCATTTCAGATATGTTATAATTGTTTTATATATTGCATATAATTATATGTATGTTTACACAAGGGAGGTTTTTATGAGCGACTATATTCTTTCCTGCTGTTCTACAGCAGACTTATCCAAAGAACATTTTGAACAGAGAGATATTCACTATATATGTTTTCATTTTATGTTGGATGATATTACTTATCCGGACGATCTTGGACAATCCATTCCGTTTCCGGAATTCTATCAGAAGATGGCTGATGGTGCCATGACCAAGACTTCACAGGTCAACGCAGATGAATTTGTGGATTATTTCCGCCCATTTTTACAGGAGGGAAAAGACATTCTGCATTTCACCCTGTCTTCCGGTATTTCCGGTGTATACAACTCTGCATGCATTGCCAGAGACATGTTATTAGAAGAATTTCCGGACCGCAAGATCTACATGATCGATTCTTTGGCAGCATCTTCCGGTTACGGGCTTTTAATGGACGAGCTTGCAACTAAACGGGATGAAGGACTGGATATTGACGCTTTGAAAGATTGGGCAACGGAACACCTTTTGAATCTGAATCACTGGTTCTTTTCCAGCGATCTTACATTCTTTATCCGCGGTGGCCGTATTTCTAAGACAGCCGGAACCATTGGTAACATGTTAAATATCTGCCCATTGATGAATGTAAATAACGAGGGTAAATTGATCGTCCGTGAGAAGGTTCGTTCTAAGAAGAAAGTCATCAAAGCAATTGTTGGCAAGATGGAGGAATTAGCAAGAGACGGTCTTAATTACGATGGCAAATGCTACATCAGCCAGTCCGCATGTTATGAAGACGCACGCGCTGTTGCCGATCTCATTGAATCTAAATTCCCGAATCTGGACGGTAAAGTAGAGATCAACAATATCGGAACCGTTATCGGAAGTCATACCGGACCGGGAACGGTTGCACTCTTCTTCTGGGGAAAGGAACGTACTGAATAAAAGATATCAGACATTTTTGGATCATAGGGATATGTCAGAAAAAGGCGCTAAGTATTAATTACTTAACGCCTTTTCTTTTATGAATATCAACAATAAAACGTTGTGATATCTATTGTACGATTACAACCACATCCGGTATTATGCATACTGCTTTAATGTATCTACCATGTCTAATTTCTCCCATGGCAAATCCAGATCTGTACGTCCAAAATGACCATATGCAGCGGTCTGTTTGTAGATTGGACGGCGAAGATCTAACATCTTGATAATGCCTGCCGGGCGGAGATCAAAATGTTTCCGTACAATGCCTACCAACTCTTCCTCTGTCAGTTTGCTTGTTCCAAATGTATCTACACGAACAGAAGTTGGCTGTGCCACACCAATCGCATAAGACAACTGAATCTCACATTTATCAGCTAATCCTGCTGCTACAATATTCTTTGCAACATATCTTGCAGCATATGCAGCGGAACGGTCTACCTTTGTACAGTCCTTACCGGAAAATGCTCCACCACCGTGACGGGCATATCCACCATAAGTGTCTACAATGATCTTACGTCCGGTAAGACCAGAGTCGCCATTCGGGCCACCGATTACGAAACGTCCGGTTGGATTAATAAAGAACTTGGTGTTCTCATCTACCATATCTGCCGGAAGGATCTCATCAAATACATACTTCTTAATATCCTCATGAATCTGCTCCTGAGATACCTCTGCGTCATGCTGGGTTGACAATACAACTGCCTCAAGACGGAACGGCTTACCATTCTCATCATATTCTACAGAAACCTGTGTTTTTCCATCCGGACGAAGATAAGGAAGTGTTCCATTCTTACGAACCTCTGTCAATTTTCTTGCTAATTTATGTGCAAGACTGATTGGATATGGCATATACTCTTCTGTCTCATTTGATGCAAAACCGAACATCATACCCTGATCTCCTGCACCAATTGCCTCGATATCTTCATCACTCATTAAATTCTCTTTTGCTTCTAATGCCTTATCTACACCCATGGCAATATCGCTTGACTGCTCATCAATTGCTGTGATAACACCGCATGTATCACAGTCAAATCCGTATTTTGCACGGTCATAACCGATCTCACGGATCGTCTCACGAACGATCTTCTGAATATCTACATATCCTTTTGTAGAGATCTCTCCCATTACTAATACAAGACCTGTTGTAATAGCTGTCTCACAAGCGACACGGCTGTTTGGGTCCTGTGCCATCAATGCATCTAATACGGCGTCTGAGATCTGGTCACAGATCTTATCCGGATGTCCTTCGGTTACGGACTCGGATGTAAAAATTAATTTCTCCATAATATATGGTTCCTCCTGATTGAAATAAAACTGGGTTTGTGCACAGACACTGCGTGAGGGAATGTTCACTTCGTAAGCAAGCATCCACTTCGTAAGCAGACGTTCACTTCGTAAGCAAACGTTCACTTCGTAAGCAGGCATCCACTTCGTAAGCAGAGCTTACTCAGTGTTGTGCGTTCGCTACATCTCCTTCATAATCCTTGACCTTGGATTATGCGGTTCCTTTTCCGGACAATCTTATAACGGATGAAACATCCTACAGATCAAAAAAGTACACTTGCAGGATGCAAGCAAGCTTGCCCTCTGCAAGTATATTTTTCGATCTATAAGAAATGCTTTGCATTTCTTATAAGATTACCCTACAAAAAAACTCCAAATCCACGAGGATTTGAAGTTTATGTGCTCACTATATCCAAATCCTCTTATTGACCGAGTATCTCAACTCGCTTCAGGCCGGCACCTTCCAAATAACAATGGGGTTGCCGTGGCTTCGTAGTCCCTTCTGACTCCACCACTCTGAATAAGAGAAGTTCTTTTGCAATTAACTGTATCTGCGATACTTGTCTATCATACTCCATATATTCCTACAGGTCAAGAACTGATTGACTTTACACCCCCATTTTTTTATAATATTGATAAGTTTAATCAATAATTAGCAGAGGAGGGTTGTCTATGAATATCGTTCAGATCATGATGCATCGCGTTTCGCTCGGAATGACCATTGCCGAAGACGTGTACAAAGGCGAACAACTCCTCATTCCAAAGGGTACGGTGATCAACAACGAAGTAATGAATATCCTTCGTTATTCTTCCATTGTTTCCATTGCCGTTTATGGTAAAGATGCATCTGTCAAGACCGTTTCTGAACCGATTTCCGTGCCTACCCACTCAGAGAAATTGCGCCAAAGCGAGCATTTCAAGAAATTCGAGCAATCTTTCCATGAAACAACCGAAACATTCCAGACGCAGTTAAATGATATTGCCCGACGCAATGTAGACATCAACTTAGATGATATGTTTCGGTCTGCGGAAGAGATCATGGAAGGTCAGACAAATACATATGAATTAATGGATATTTTGAGCAATATCCGTTATTTTGATGATGCAACGTATGCCCATTCTCTAAATGTTGCCCTGCTGGCGAACATATTCGGGCGCTGGCTGCATTACGACGAAGACCAACTGAAGATCTTAACGGTCGCCGGTCTGCTGCATGATATCGGCAAGGTTTTGATTCCCGCAGAAATCATCAAAAAACCGGGTCGTCTGACCAAAGAAGAATTTGACATCATTAAGCAGCATCCTTATAAGGGCTATCGCTTATTGCAATCCAAAAAAGTAGATGAAAATATTGCCCAGGTTGCACTAATGCACCATGAAAAATGCGATGGCAGTGGCTATCCAATCGGTCTGAAAGGTCCTAAGATCAATGAACTTGCCAAACTCATCACCATTGTGGACATTTATGAGGCCATGACTGCTAACCGCTGTTATCATCAGGGAATCTGCCCATTTGATGTGATTCGGATGTACGAGGACGATGGTTATGTCCTTTACGATCCCAAATATCTTGTTCCTTTTTTACAGGGTATCTCTGACACTTATCTCCATAATACCGTATTGCTCAACGATGGTCGTCAGGGGGAGATCATCCTAACGAACAAGACCAGGGCTTCCCGCCCCGGCCTGCTTGTAAATGGTGAATATGTGGATCTATCTTTCCACCCGGAATTACAGATTGTATCCATTCTGTAACCATGCCGGTATATCTTTATGCATCTTTTAGGATTACGAGTCTCTCTCCCGGTTCTAATGTATCCGATTCCAATTCATTATATGCTTTTATGTTCTCAATCGTTGTATAATAATTCTTGGCAATACTCCACAGTGTATCTTCTTTTTTCACAACATATCCCGTCACGCTTGGCAGTTCTCTTTTTCTTTTCTGATCAATCGGCTGCACCTGAAGATCCAGCACTGCTCTGGCACGTTCGTTGGTAAATGCCAGCACCTCAAGAGACACCTCTGCCTTTACCTCGATCTCATTTTCTCCCATCTGTATAGCATGAATCTGATCTAAGAATGGCATAATGGAATAGGTAACCCCCTCTCCCATCCCCTGCACTTCAATCTCATAAGAGAATGGAATATCAAAATTAACTGAAGATAACATTCCATTTTCAGCCTTGTTCAGATATGTGATCTGCGTTCCAACCACACCTTCTACCATAATACCCTTTGCCGTTGGCTGTGTTTCATCAACAGATACCGATCCTTCCACATTACAGATCTGTAAAATGCTCTGTTGTTTGGGCATTGTCAATGTATCCGACACTTTTGCTTTTGCACAATTACGTACAAGCAAATGTTGTAAAACAAAACTCCGATACTGAGGCGTAATGTCCACCCGGGTGGAATATGCATCCCTTACCAGTTGCAGATCTTCTGTGCCATATAGCTTCAATTCCACCGTAAATTCTGTATTTAACTCAACGACTCTGTCATGTCCCCGTTCATCCTGCATAACCGTAATATGATATTGATCCAGACTTAACACACTTCCCGAAATCATATCCTCATTTGCTAACGGAGCCTCTATCCGTTGTTCAAATGGTACCTCCACCGTAAAATACTGTATCGGCATTTCTTCCTCCTCTGCAGTGTATATAAGGAACAGATTCAGATTACCACTCGCTAACACATATCCGTCTGCTGATTTCATCTGAACTCCTGTTACCGAAAGACTCTTCCAGATAACCTGATATATATCCGGTTTATTCGCCGGAATTTCTACCGTTTCTGACACTTGTGCCTTTTTTGTCTCCTGTAAATGCAGGCACATCATCGAATAATTTTTGCTTAGAACTTCCGTTCCGTCCTCATCAGACACTTCGCATACAGCCTCAAACTGCTCTTTCTCTTTCACCTGATAGTCCAGACCGATCAATGCTTTTAAGTTAATTTTCCGGGAGTGCAGCATCGTAACCGTCAGATCATTTAAACAGGCGTGCACTTCTATGTAATCCGTCTCTTTCGTTCCATCTGCATTAATATATTCAATAAATGGTACCTTTCCGTCTAAGCTGTCAAACACACTGCTTTCCTTATTTCCACTATATAGGATCTGATAGTGTAACATTCCTTTCACCTGAAAACGGTCAACCATTGCCTGTGTCTCTTCGACAACTACATTCCCCTTTACCAGAACCAATCGCTCCACATCCAACAGGTTCTCCGGAATATTGATCGCATCATCTATTGTAAATTGCATGATATTCTTTGTTTTCCATGCATAGTTCTCAATTTCTTTCTTATTGAATTCCATATACCCTCCTATTATTTGTATGCATTACATCCTCTATTTCCCATTATATGTTCACACAATGTAAAATATGCCGATTATCTGAAATGCAAATTCTGTTCTTCTTATTGAAAATTGACCTGCACATCATAAAGTTCACATTTGACCGCAATATATGGGTATGTCACTTTCTGGCCGTCCAAGGTTGTACGCTCTTTCGAGGTCAGATCTGTATTGACATAGATGGCATTTGGGGTCAGATATAAATCCGTCATTACAACCTGCAGATCTGTCCGGTCCTGTGCTCCATACCCCACCACGATATACAGATAATCTTTTGTCCGATAGGTCAGTTTAAATGGTTCCTTTCTCTTATCTTCTATGATTTTATTCAATTCTTCCGGAAGTTTACTCTCATCACATACCGTATAATCTAAATCCTTTATTTTTCCGGAATCACTTTTCACCATTTGACAGCCGGTAAGCACAGCCACTAAAAAACAGAATCCAAACACTGCAATCGATACAAAACGAAGCCGTTTCCTCATGGTACCTCCTCTACAAACTCTTCTCTCTACTATATGAATGTCCACACGCCATTAGAACGTAGAAAAGAGACGGAGTCTTAACGAATAGGATCGTTAAAACTCCGTCTCTTTTGCACACACATTTTATTTGAACTGATGTCCTCCTAATGTATATTTCGCATTGCTGATTCTTTGCGAAAAGAACAGATATTTCTTCATTTCTTTTTTCTTCCCTTTGACTTTCACTGTCGTAGAACCTTTCAATGCCTCAATTGCTGCCTTACGGCAAGTCTTCATAGTCTTCGTCATCTTGCCTGATTTGTTCTGTTTGTCATACAAACGCAATGCCTTGCTCATGCTGCCATTCCGCACCGGTGAAAACTGTCCTCTCTGGTATATAACTTCTTTCACACTATCCGGGAACTCATCACTTCTCTTACGGTTCATTACAACAATACCAACTGCTTTCTGTCCTGCGTAACACTCGCCTCTTGCTTCGCAATAGATAATGCCCGTCATATACCGCAGTTCGCTTTTTGTATATTCATTTACCTTTTTTTCTTTGGTAGTAGCTTTGGTTGCAGCCTGACACGGTAATTGAAATAAAATACATAATGCAAATGCCGCTGCAATTACGGTTACTAATTTTTTAAAACTCATAATTCCTCCGGATTACTCCGTCTCCTTTACTTAATATTTGTTACAATTATATTCAGCAAGAATTAATTTTTGCAAATAGTTTGTAACAATTTTGTAACAATTATTACATAATTTTATCGTTATGTCAACCCTATTTTCTGATTATGTCAACCTATCCGTGAGCAGATCGGCATTTTTCAGCTATTTTCCGCATATTTCGTAAAGAAAACGAGTCGAAAATATTACATTTTTGTTACAATACGGATGATGGTTTTTTGAAAATAAAAATGAAAAAAACAGACTTTGATAAGAAAATCAGATTACACAAACGAGACATATATCCAGTCAAATCGTATGATCGTCCCGTAAAAACTGCATAATCTGATCATAATGATCCGGATCATGTGGAAACAGACAATTCGTACAATCTTTTATCTTGCTTCCATCTGCTAAGACGATATATTCCGGATGTCCCAAACAGTCCGGAAAAGGATTCATCGGACAATAACAGAACAAACAGTTGAAGTGCTCCGGATCTGCCCCCGGATGGCACGGAAAATATTCACATTCCTTATTGCAAAAATATCTTGAACTATTTGTCATGAAACAGACTCTTCTTTCCTAAAAATTTACAGATAATGTTGTAGCAGGCCTTATATCCGCCTGCCACTCCTAATATCAGAAAAAATACAAAACAATTCGTGTGGAAATGGGCATCGATTGCGTAACCAATCCCGCCACTGATTAAGATTGCTGTAAGCATTGCAATTGCAAGCTGGCTGATCAATGCTAACATCTTCATAGAAATTACTCCTCTATCATACCGATCCGGCGAACATGTCTTTCATCATTTGAAAATGGTGTATCCAAAAATGTATCGACAATCATAAGTGCAAGTCCCGGACCAATTACTCTTGCTCCCATTGCAAGCATATTCGCATTATTGTGCTCTCTCGTAGCCTGTGCACTAAAACAGTCATGACAGAGTGCTGCACGGATTCCCTTTACCTTATTCGCTGCGATTGAAATTCCAATTCCGGTTCCGCATATTAAGATTCCCTTCTCACAATCCCCCTTAGCAACCGCCTCTGCTGCCTTTTTCGCATATACCGGATAATCAACGGATTCCTCCGAATAACAGCCGAAATCCTTATATTCCAGTCCTCTTTCCTCTAAATGTCTCTTAACCTCCTGCATAAGTGCATATCCACCATGGTCACATCCTAAAGCTATCATTTTGGTTCTCCTTTCTCTATCCACAAACCATACATCATTTGGCTTTTTCTCTCATACAGGATCATCCCCGACCTGAATGACCCGTTGTCCCGCCGCCTTTAACAGACGGTTCATAATGGCATACGAGAGTCCATCTCCACGAAAACTCTCCGCATATATATAATCTGCATTGGCAGCATCAAATTCTCTCAACGCTGCATATAAACCTGCCGCAACCGTATTGCGTTCATGTCGTGCGCCCACGCACACTAACGCATCTGCGTGTCCTTCATAACAGGGCAGTGTCTCTTCCGGTGCCATAATTCCCACCGTATATCCCTCTGCTCTTTTTTCATCTGCAAGCTCACAGATCTTACGGATCACAGCCTGTTGGCTTCCGTCTTCTTCCACATGTCTTGCCTCTACCAAACTTAATTGTCCTTTCGGCGCATAATGTGTATATTTCATTCCCGGTGCCTTCGGATGACAATTCTCCATTGGTTTTTCCAGTGCCGGGTCTATGATCACCTCTCCAATAATCTGCTCTAACATCTTTTTGGTAATAAAGCCCGGGCGTAAGATAGTCGGAACATCCCCACTTACATCTATGATCGTAGATTCAATACCAATTCCAACCGGTCCGCCATCTATAATATATTCTATCTTTCCGTTCATATCTTCTATAACATGCTCTGCCTTTGTGGGTGATGGTCTTCCGGAAGTATTCGCACTTGGAGCTGCCACATATACGCCAGACTGTCGAATCAGGGAAAGCGCTGCCGGATGGGAAGGCATCCGGATTGCAACTGTATCCAATCCTCCTGTCGTGCCATGCGGTACAATATCTTTCTTAGGCAATATAATTGTCAATGGTCCCGGCCAAAAAGCTTGCGCTAACGCATATGCTTTCTCATTCGGATATCCAAGCACCTCCAGATCCTGCACCCCTGCAATGTGTACGATCAATGGATTATCTGACGGTCTTCCTTTTGCAGCATAAATTCTCTTTGCTGCCATCTCATTCAGTGCATCGGCACCTAAACCGTATACCGTTTCTGTTGGAAATGCAACCAGTCCTCCGGCTCTTAAACATTGTGCCGCTCCATATAAGGAGCGATCCAGCATCTCCCGGTCATTCTCACATGTTGTCACATCCACTATCTTTGTATCAATATTCTCTTCTATCAATGTATATTCCCTTCTTCCAAGTACATCCTGTCATGTACATATTGTTCCCGCAATCCGAAATCATATATTAGCAGATAACAATCTGTATGTATCCATATATCCTCTTTTGACCCTTGCTGCATATTATATATTACTTTCACATTCTTCGCAAGATTTCTGCATAACCAACTGCATTATATCATAAAGTAAAACAACCAGATCATTTTCCGGAAGGATTTCTTCTATGAAAAAATATGTTTTCATATATAGTTGTTTCCTGCTATTTCTTATCGCCGTCTTCCCATTCTGTCACAAACTTTCAAAGCAAGTAGTCGCCCTGCATCGGAATAAAACCACGATCGTAATTGATGTCGGACATGGTGGCTCTGATCCCGGGAAAGTAGGCATACAGGGGATAAAAGAAAAAGACGTCAACCTTGCAATTGCCAGATATCTGAAAGACTATCTGATTGCAGAGGACTATACCGTATATATGACACGGGAGACAGATCAGGGGTTATATGATGAATCCGTGTCCAACAAAAAGAAATCCGATCTATCCAACCGAATCCAATTTCTTCAGAAAAAAAATGCTTCCTGTATGATCAGTATTCACCAAAACAGCTATCCCGATACCATTCAACACGGCGCTCAAACTTTCTACTATGAAGGTCGTGACGAAGACAAAAACTTCGCCCAATATGTTCAGGATTCCCTGCTGGCCTTTGACCCTTCCAACACCCGCCAGATAAAATCAAACACCTCTTATTATATATTAAAAAACGCTCAGGTTCCTTCGATCCTGATCGAATGTGGTTTTCTCTCTAATCCGGAGGAAACAGCCAACTTAACCGACCCAAACTATCAAAAACAGATTGCTTACGCTATCGCTATCGGTACCTGCCGTTATCTCCGCTAACTTCTAATATTAATCAAATCCGGGCTGCCCTTTCCGGACAGCCCTTCATTCTCTTTTGTTTCGAACGAATTTCTATGCATTTTAATGTCAACTATATCTTTTTATTTTCTTTGACACACTCTTTTTTCTTCCCAATTAATGAATGATCACATATGTATCTTCTGTTGCATCTCCTCCTTTCTGACTCCAAATTGTGCGAATGTGGTGTATAACATGTAACATGGAGTCTGCATATTATATATTAGAATTCTTCGAGATAGAGCATCCGGATATATCAAGTATTTTAAACTCTATTCATAAACTCTACATATACTATACTAAGTAATTTTATGACTTTCAATGTTCAAAATAGTTCCATTTATGACTATTTCAGTACCATTTATGTACAAATTTGTACCATTTATGTTTTTTTGTACATAATTATGTTTTTTTTATGAACTCCTGCGCAGATACTTTACTTGATCACATTTTGTGATACACTTAAATAGAGCGGTATTTTCATAGAAATCCATAAATATCTAATCATTTTTTACTGAGATTATGCTATACTAAACTATAAGAAAGTTGCATTTCTGTTGAAAATATGCTATTGTTTAGGACACCTACAGAAAGAATCCCTGATTTCTTCTGTAACCAGACATTTTTGCATGTTTATGCAGATATCATATCTGCCACATATAAAGGAGATGATTCTATGAAGTTAGAAAGACTAAGCGAGAATCAGATTCGCTGCACACTGAACAAAGAAGACTTAGCAGACAGAGAGCTTATGTTGAACGAATTAGCTTATGGAACCGACAAAGCGAAAGAGCTTTTTCGTGATATGATGGAACAGGCTGCTGACGAATTGGGATTTGAGGTAAATGATATTCCTCTTATGATCGAAGCGATTCCTGTCTCTCCTGATTGTCTGATCTTAATTATAACAAAGGTAGATGATCCGGAAGAACTGGATACACGTTTCTCCCGTTTTTCAAAATATGCTAACATTGAAATTGATGATGACAACGATGACTCTGATTCCGACGACGATGAAGACACCGGTTTTATATCATCACCGGAATCTTTATTAGAAACAATCTCAGATATTGTAGAGAATATTGAACAAGTAAAGAAACAGACCGAATCCGGTAAGAATCCGAACTTCGTTCCACTATCCGCTGCAATCAGAGAGAATTCCAACAAAAAGAAGTCTGATAAGAACAAAGATAAGAAAAAAGAGCAGGCTAAGATTGCCGGATACCGCATTTTCTCTTTCCAGAATATCAACGATATCAGCAAAGCAGCCGCTATGGTTGCTCCAATCTATAAAGATGCCAATTCTTTATATAAGAGTCCATTTGACAACCACTATTATCTGATCGTGAATAACCAGTCAGACAATATTGAAAATTATCAGCGTGCATGCAATCTGTTGAGTGAATATGGAACCAAAGTAAAAGCAAATTATGCAATGCCATATTATTTCTCAGAGCATTTCAAATTGATCATTAAGGATGATGCAATTCGTACTTTAGCAAGCATTTAATGCATTGCATTACAAACATTTACAAGACACAAAAATCCCTTGGAAAGAATCTTCTATCCAAGGGATTACTTATATGCCGCGACTTAAAATATTATGCGTCTTTCTTTGCCAGGTACTCGTTAATGTCATGAAGTAATACCTCTACATCCATTCCATGAACCTGTGCTGCTTCCTCTAATGTCTCAGCCTGAGAAGCAGGGCAACCCGGACAATGCATCCCATTTGCCATCAAAATTGCTGCGTTACCCGGATCAATTGTAATAATCTCACCAATCAACATATCTTTATTCACTGTCTGTGCCATAATTGTAATTCCTCCTAATTATAATTTCCTATGCATATACCATAATCTCTGTCGTTCCTGAGACAAGAGCATCCGGTTATGCACCTGTTATCCTAAGTATAGCCATAACGAGGTTATTATAAACAGTTTTCCGTTAAAATGCAACTATTTATACAAACATCATCCAATTCAGGACTTCCCCTAAAAAAACAAGAAATGAAACTCCACATACCACATATACACATACATCCTCAACTGCACTCTTGATCTTTCTCATATTCTTCACCTTAATCCTTTCTTATTATCCTGTGACGGCCGTCTCACATCGTTTATGAATCAAGCTTATCACGCACCCTTGCCAAACCATGGCAAAACAGAAAAAATTTTTGAAAAATATTTTATAAATTTTTGCAGTCAGCAAAATATGTTGTTTAATAAGAAGTGTTTACAAGCGGAACTCCTATCTTTATATACGTCTCATCCTCTTTTTCATCATATGACATTACGATCTGGATATTGACTTTTTTATTGTTCAACTTCAAATAATCCTTTTCCAACCATGTATAACCGTACACTGTACAGATATTATTTTCTGTTATTTCATCCACTTTTTTTGCCTTTACAAGCGCAAATATCTGCTCCGGTACACTTTCTTTGCCTGTTAAAGCAATATTTCCCGCCTGCTTCATTGCAACCTCAATGCTAACCTGTGCCTCAACACCAATCTCCTCATAAATTCGTTTTACTTTCCGATACAATGAAATTGCCGGTTCCATTTCCTGTCTGGTTGTTATATTGGTCACAATGTATTGTTCCGGTTCCGCTCCGTCCTGATCCAAACTAATGAGTTGCAACTCAACCGTTGCATATTTTCCCTTTTTCACCAACATCTTTTTGGTAAAATGATCTCCCGTTCCATTCCGGAAAGTATATCCATCCGTAATTCCTAATTTATCCGCAAAATTTATTAACATTTTTTTCTTATTTGCATCTGTCAGTTCCATATCTCCAAATTTTCCATACCCATGAATGGTCTCTTCCGGTGCTTTGTCCTGTTCCACAGAAAATGCTGTTACCGCTTCTTCCCGCAACCGAATGCGTTGTTCATAATTAACATACATTTGTATCGCTACAATACTCCATACTACGATCAAAAAACTGATCTTTGCTTTTTTTGTCACAAAAATGCCTCCAATCCAATTCCATGTTACTTATAGGATTGACGGCATTTTCTAATTTATTCAGCAATTGCGACCTCTTCTCTTAAGTAAAAGTTAAGAAATCATTCACAAATCTTATACATTTCGGACACGATTTTTTCACAGTTTCTGAATATACTATGTATTGTAAGAACTTTTCATATGAGTACATTAAGTTGTACTCGAATTCTCCCCCCTCATTAAAGAAGCGAAGGTAAACCCTTCGCTTCTTGTATTTTATATACTTGTAGAATAATTCTAGTTGATCTCCCTGTATACAAACTCCCATTTACTATCCTCACACTGTTGCATCATCCGGTTCTTCCATCCTTCAAATGCCTCCTTTGTAAGCAAACGATATTGGAAAAAGGTGTTTGTTGTATAGCTATAACTGATTATAGATATCATATCCTGTGTGGTCTCAAAGCAATAATTTACTGTACCATGCTGTAATATACCCAAATCTTTATCAATCGTTGTTTGGATATAACATCGACTGCCAGAGTATTGCTTCTTTGTAAATATATCATTTTGAGTCTGTGCCTGTGCGTATAACGACTGCTCTAACTCCTGATCCTCAGATATATCAGTTGCATAGTTAGTAATATCCCCTTCTAAATCAATACTGACCACCTGTTGTGCCTTTAAATCTACCTGAATTGTATATTGTATCTGATCAGACTGACTACATATAGAAACGTACGATTGTGTTGGTTGTGTCTCTCCATCTAATACTTGATCATTCTTATTTACAACCTGTAAATCTTCCCGTTGCTTTTGAAATAAATTCATCGTCATTTGTATTGCTACATCCTCTGCATCAAAATCCACCGAATTTTCCTGTTTCTTCGGTGTTTTTACCCCCTCTGCTTCAGCCCCAGATGTTTGTATATCTTTCACATCTTTTTTCCCTGTGTAATGTGATGAATGTCCCCTTCCTTGAAACAAGTGCTCCGTAGAAAAACTGACACCTACTCCAAACACACATATCAAGAATAAAGCAATAACCGCTATTCTTTTTTTTAAATAAAAGTCTAAATGTTCCTTTCCCTTTGCTTGCGATATTCTCTGATTCAACATTTCCGTGTAACCGTTAGGAAGATTTATCGTTTGGCAATTGGTATAAGCCAAAATCACCATATCCATCTCTACATCTGATTTATTCATACTATTCCTCCTTTACTCAAGAAATATATACAGTTGCTCTCTTGCCCGCGACAAACGAGACTTTACAGTTCCTTCCGGAATCTTAAGAATTTTACTAATCTCTTTGGTTGTAAATTGCTCATAATAGTACAATACAACGATTGATCGCAAAGCAACTGGTAATTCCATAACGACTAACCAAAGCTCATCATATTGAAAAGGAATACTCGCTTCTTCTGATAATGGCAACATTGATTCTCTCTTATGTTTCCGAAGCAATGATAGACATTGATTGATCAGAATTTTCATAAGCCATGCTCTTGCACTCTCCTTTTTTCTTAATGTATAAATTCTCTCATACGCTACTACAATCGTTTCCCCAACTGCATCTTGAGCATCTGCATCATTTTTCATGTAAGAGAACGCAAGTCTATATAAATATTCTTGATTATCTAATATAAGCTCTTCCAGCTCTTCTTTGGTCAAATTCGTCATTTCATCCCTTCTTTCTATAACCGGTTACATAGATTAGACGCTGGATAATACTATTTGGTTCATTTTATTTTTATAAATTTCACAAAACCGAAAGATTTTCTTCACGTTTTGTTCACACATTCCCAATATACTATACATCGTAAGAACTTTTCATATGAGTACATTAAGTTGTACTCGAATTCTCCCCCCTCATTAAGAGAAGCGAAGGTAAATCCTTCGCTTCTTTTTATTTATATGAAATTATTGATCTCTATTCTTTGCTCCACAGATAACAATAACTTTGCGTTCTGGCAGCAAAATATTCTTCCGTCAATAGCTTGCGAACTTCCGCTTTTGTGTACCATTGCGCTTCTATCTCCTCCACTGTAGAAGTACTTGGTGCAAATTCGCCTTCTGCAACACCAACAACACAGACATTCTTTTCATTCGAAAAACCAATCGCAGAAAAACTCTCACCCAATATGTCATTCACCTGTACAAGTGTAAGTCCTGTCTCTTCCCGCAATTCTCTGGCTGCACTTTCCATAAATTCTTCTCCCGGATCGATCAATCCCGCCGGAAAATTATATACAAAGTCTCCGCACGCCATTCGGAATTCCCGATTTAACAACAATCGCTCCCCTGTCTTATCATGCATGATGAGCACAACGGAATCTGCCGGATGATCGGAAAGTTCTTCCTGCGTTGTTAAATTCTTATTCCGACTGATCATCTCATATACTTTCTTCTTATGATCTACTGTTGTATAAGTAATATCATACCGGGTAATGAACTTTCCCTCTTCCTTTTTCTCTATACTGTTGAATTCCATGTAATGCCTCCCTTTCAAAAAAACAATCTATTATCTAGAAAAGGGATTGCTTCTTACGAAACAATCCCTCGCTTTTGTTTATTCCTCTGCCGGTATCTCTACCTTAATACAAAGTTCCTCTAACTGCTTGGCATCTACCTTATCCGGTGCATTACTCATCAGACAGCTAGCATCTTTTACTTTCGGGAATGCGATCACGTCACGGATAGAATCTGCTCCGGTCATTAACATGATCATACGGTCTAATCCAAATGCTAATCCTGCGTGTGGTGGTACACCATACTTAAATGCTGTCAACAGGAATCCAAAACGGTCATGTGCATCTTCTTCACTGATTCCGAGAAGCTTGAACATCTTCTCCTGAATATCGTCCTGATGGATACGGACAGAACCACCACCAAGCTCGACACCATTTAAAACGATATCATATGCTTTGGCTCTTGCCTTACCCATATCGCTATCTAACAGGTCAAGATCTTCTTCCATTGGCATGGTAAATGGATGATGCATTGCCATATAGCGGTTCTCTTCATCGGACCACTCAAATACAGGGAACTCCGTTACCCATAAGAAACGATAATCATCCTTACTTACCAACTCTAACTGGTCTGCCAGCTCGCAACGTAATGCTCCAAGTACGGAGAATACGATCTTATCCCGGTCAGCCGCAAATAATAACAGATCTCCCGGCTGTCCGTCCATTGCCTTCACCAAAGCGTCCATCTCTTCATCCTTCATGAACTTGGCAAAGGAAGACTTGATACTTCCATCTTCATGAATTGCAATATAAGCAAGACCCTTTGCACCATAACCCTTTGCAAAATCCACTAAAGCATCAATCTTCTTACGCGGCATTGCACCCTGTCCCTTGACATTGATACCACGGACAGAACCACCATTCTCGATTGCTCCCTTGAATACAACAAAGTCACAATCCTTTACCACATCCGTTACATTGACTAATTCCATACCAAAACGGATATCCGGCTTATCGGAACCAAACCGTTCCATTGCCTCTGCCCAGGTCATTCTCTGAAGCGGAAGCGGCACGTCTACGCCAATTGCCTCTTTGAATACTCTGGCAAGTAAACGCTCATTGACATCTAATACGTCTTCAATATCTACAAAAGATAACTCCATATCAATCTGTGTGAATTCCGGCTGACGGTCTGCACGAAGATCCTCGTCACGGAAACATTTGGCCACCTGATAATAACGGTCATATCCGGCTGCCATCAACAACTGCTTGAAGATCTGTGGTGACTGTGGCAACGCATAGAAGCTTCCCGGATGCACACGGCTTGGCACCAGATAATCTCTTGCTCCCTCCGGAGTTGACTTATTAAGAATTGGTGTCTCGATCTCCAAAAATCCTTCTTCTGCTAAGAAGTTACGGATAATGCTTACTACCTTGCTTCTAAGGATCAGATTACGCTGTAAATCCGGGCGGCGAAGATCTAACGTACGATACTTCAGACGAACTTCTTCCTTTGTCTTGGAATTCTCCTCAATTGGAAATGGAGGTGTCTCCGCCTCGGAAAGAATCCGGATATCCTTTGCAATGATCTCAATATCACCAGTTGCCAAGTTCTTATTGATTCCACCTGCACGAAGTGCAACCTCACCTGTAATCGCAACGACATATTCACTTCTTAACTTCTCTGCCTTTGCAAAACTCTCACTGCCACATTTATCCTCTTCAAAGATTACCTGCAAGATACCGCTGCGGTCACGAAGATCCACAAAAATGATACCACCCTTGTTACGACTCTTCTGCACCCATCCCATTACGGTAACGGTCTCATTAACATTCTTGCTACTGACTTCTGTACATCTGTGGGTTCTGTGCAACCCCTTCATTGACTCTGCCATAATTGCCTCCTATATCGTTTCTTTCAGGAAATTGCGTATCACAATTCCTCATTATACACAAATAATGCGTGAGCAATCACACTCACGCATTATTATAACTTCTTTCAAATTGTTTGTACAGTAATTTCTTACTGTGGTCCAATGTATTCTGATCCACCAAATGCAAGGATCAAAATAAAGATTGGATTCAAAAAGATTAAGCCTAATGTAAATCCTACATCATGACCAAACGCCTTAGATAACTTATGCAGGGAAATGATATTGATCACTGCACTTGCAATACTCAGCAATGAACCGATTACCGGAATCTTAAGGGCTGTAATAATGCTGCCCACTACTGCAATTCCCAAAACAACCCAGAAATATGTAGTGTCCCAGGTAAAACCAAACCGTACATACTGATTGTAAAACGGAATTAAACACTTCCATCCATCTTCTCCGGCTTTCGTAAAAATTCTCCAGTTCGCGATAACTGCAATTATAATCCACACAATCATCGCTACTACGATCACACCAAGCATACCCGCAACGGCTGCCAACATAGCTGAATCATAACTATACATATCTTCCACCTCATTATATAATATTCTCCGAATCACGTCGAAGTATGTATTATTATACTGTAGATGCATAGATTACGCAAGAGAAAACAGGTAAAATCTACTTAAACTTATCTTTAAATTTGTTAATATTATATATTAACTCGTTTTACTTACTATACGGAAACCTTATTCTTATTGGCTGCCATCCGCTCTACAACAATTGGAATCTCACATGGTTCCGCAACACAATATCGTGCCGCATCCAATTCACGTTCTGCTCCATATCCATACAGACACCCTATGAACGGGATATGATTCCCATTGGCTGCCTGCATATCATAAAACCGGTCGCCAACCATAACAGCCTGTTCCGGCTGAACACGTTGTAATAATACCCGGAGACTATCCGCTTTACTGTCTTTCGGAGTAAGACCCTGCACATGTTCAAACTCCTGCTCTATACGCAAAGCCTTAAGAATAACTGCAATCTCTTCTTCTGTTGCATTTGAACAGATGGCCAGCTGATGTCCATTCTCCTTCAGACTATGTAACATTTGCAAGACACCCGGAAACAACTGTGCCTTTTCTTCTACCTCTGCAAACCATAATTGCTCAATTAACGCAGAGAATTCATCTATCAGTTCCTCTGCTCTCTCTCCAAAGAAGTACTTTACATCCTCTGTAAAGGTTGCACCGATACGGTCACGCAGCTGTTCATCCGTAAAATGATCCGCTCCCATCTGTTCTAATGCTTTATGATATGCGGCAATACCATATGTCTCTGTCATGTTCAGGGTTCCATCAATATCAAATATAACTAACATACTAGAAAATTCCTATCATACATCCAAGAATACTCAATACAAAGATTCCAAGAATAATATATATTGTCTTCACATTCTTCTTATATAGCCATACGCATAAGAAGGTTGCCCCAAGAGGTAATAATCCCGGGAATATCTGATCAAAGATCGATTGCAACGTAGTCTCTGTCCCCGACAGGGTAAAGGATAATGTTGTCTGTAGCGAGACCATTGTACCGATCATGGCACCAATTACAGTTAATCCAAGTATGGATGCTCCATAAGATAACTTCTCCATCATATGATTTTCGGAAGCATTCTCTAAGAACTTGGTACCCAGTTTATATCCATATTTTCCTGCAAGGATCTTGGTCAGGAAATGAATAGAGGTATAGATCAGAAAATACAGAATTGCTCCCAATATATTTCCCTGCTTTGCAAGTCCGATACCAATACCTGCAGCAATGACACGGAATGTTCCCCAGAAGAAAGAATCGCCAATTCCGGACAACGGTCCCATCAGACCTACCTTAACATTATTGATGGATTCTGTATCAAAATCCTTATTCTTTGCATTTTCTTCTTCCATGGCAACACCTAATGTCATTACAAAAGGTGATACATGTGGTGTAATATTAAAGGTTTCGGTATGCCGTTTCAGTGCTGCATAGAAATCATCATCATTCGGATATATCTTACGAAGCGGTTTCTCAATTGCATACATATATCCATATGCCATCATTTTATCAAATGACCAGGAGCTTTGAATCGTGAAGGATCTCCAGAAAATGCTCCGATAGTCTTTGGCTGTCATAATCTCTGTTGATTGTTGTTCTTTCTTCTCCATTAGAAATCCTCCTCTGCTTCTTCAAATTTCATGCTGTTAACTGCAATCAATGCCATACAAAGTCCGGCAACCGCTACTCCGATTACATCCATTCCAAGGTACATAACGGCAATAAAGCCAATGAATAAAAATGGCATGATCTTATTGTTAGACATCATCTTAATTAACAGAGCAAGTCCTACACAGGACAGAACTCCCGCTGCTACATTGAAACCATCCATTACTACATCCGGAATCAGATTCAATACACTATTGATCGTATCTGCACCAAATGCCACCGCAACGAATACAAGCAGTGCTGACGGAATACCGATCGACAATGGTACCACTGTTAAATGTAACAGATTGGCCTTCTTTAAGTTTCTCTCATTTACCGCCTTATCAATCTGCTTACCTGCCCAGCTTCCCGGAATCGCATAACAGAAGTTTCTCCACATCTGTAAGAAAACAGATAACGGAAGTGCTAACGCAACAGCAGTTCCGACACCGGCTCCGGATTGAATTGCTACCGCAATACTAAGTACACTTGATGCATATACCTCCGGAGGAACCGCACTTCCTACCATAATGGAACCCATGAACATGGCCTCTAACGATGCACCCATAATAATTCCTGTTGTCATATCTCCCATGATCAAACCAATGATCGGACCTGTAAATAATGGACGTGACATCATGCAGGCACCAAAGGTCTGCTCGTCAATGGATGCCAAAAATGCCACTAATGCCACTAATAATGCTTTTACTACCATATATAATCTCCTTCCTCTAGATCAGGCTTTCTGCCATGATCTTCTTCTCTGTTGGAACCGGTCGGCATTCAACTTCAGCACCCGCTGCGATCATCTCCTTAATATTGGAAATATCTGCATCTGTTACGGCAATCGAATTCGTCCACGTCTTCGTTCCGTCTTTCACCTTCATATTGCCAAGATTAATGTGATCTACAGCTTCTACCTCCTTGACCAGGCGAAGTGCATCTGCCGTGTTATCCACAACAATGAACAGCTTATACTTATCTGTCTTGCCGGACTTCAATGCTGCAATCGCATCATCGACTGACTTGGCAACAAACTTCACACCTGCCGGAGCTGCTAATTTCAGAGAAGTTGCTCTTAACTTGTCTTTTGACACGGCATCATTTACTACAAATATACAATCTGCCGCTAAGGAATTGGTCCATGCAAATGCAACCTGACCATGTACTAATCTTTCATCCACTCTTACTAATTTAACCATTAAAAATCATCCTCCTCTGTATCCAATGCCTCTCCCAACACCTGGTTCACATTCACAATACCTTCCTTCGCCGACTCAATTGCCTCTGCAATAATCTCTTCTACCGGTCTGTCATCCTCCAACGAACCGGTCAGTTCGATCAGCAAAGGAAGGTTCATTCCTGTAATTACATATACGTTACCGTTTGAGATATACTCTGAGAACTTATTGGCAACACTTCCGCCAAACAGGTCTGCAGCTACGATCAGCTCATCCTGTTCTGACAATGCTTCCATCTGTTCTTTTGCAACCCGGTCCATATCAAAATCCGGTTCTACATAAGCACAGATCACATCGACAGCCTGCGTCTGTCCCAATATAAAGTTCAATGTCTCTTTGATTCCTTCCGCAAATCTGCCATGCGTTGCTATCAATAATCTTCTCATCGCCATCTCTCCTATCTGATTCTAATATTCTACTGTTCTATAATATCTTCTGATATCCAGATTATGATCTCTGACATGTTCAAAATGAGCACTGATTCTCTCATTCTGAGCTGCCAATACCATCGGTGCGACAAACTTTCTCATATCTTCATCGATGCCCTCTAACTTGTAATCTTTGGTATCCCATACTTCTACTACGTCTGAATATCTTCTCACAAATGCCTCTACTCTGTCAACCAATGGGCGGGTCTCATCTTCACCCTTGAATAACATGAAACTCATATCCTTCTCTGTCATCTCAATTGTTCCATGGAAGAACTCTGCAGCATGAATAGACTTGGTTGCGATCCACTGCATCTCCTCTAATACACACATAGCAAAACAATATGTCTCACCCCATGTATTACCGGCTCCGATACACATATGGAACTTCGTATCCTTGTGCTTCTCGGCAAATGCTAACGCTCTCTCATCATTCTGCTCACGTACCTTCAATAATGCTTCCGGCATCTTCTTAAGTGTCTCTAAGAAACGATCACACTCCGGGAACTCTCCATTCTTCTTCATGATCAATGCACCTAACGCAAACATGTGAATATACATATCTTCTACCAGGTTATCGTTGGATGCTGCATTTGCGATCACATAAGTAGATGCTGCACCAAGTGGACAATCCTCTTCTCCTACAAAGGAGATTACCTGTGCTCCTACACTCTTCGCATATTCTGCTGCTGCGATCGTCTCCTTGGTTGTACCGGAAAGAGACGCTGTAATAAGAAGCGAACGATCGGATAACTTCTTTGGCTTTGCAGCTACTAACTCGGCTGCGATCTCATAATACCATTCCACTGTAGAATTGGTCTTCAACATATAAGCAAGAGGGCTTACCATAGAATAAGTTCCGCCGGTTCCTACTAAAAATACATTGTCATATCCCTTTGCATATGCCTGATCAACCACCTCTGCAATCTTTGGAATATTGTTAACTGCTCCATTCAATACACTTAAATATGTTTCATTCTCAAATCCATACATCTCTTATCATCCTCCTAAAATTAAATTTGATCCTGATGTGCGCACATATAAAAGTTCATAACCACTTTGTGTTTATAATATACCACCTTATATTCTTTGTGTCAACCACTTTTTATTTAAAATGTACCAATTGTTTTACCAGATGCATTTTTAATATACCAATTTATGTTTTTCTCTTTCTTTTCCAGATAAATTCTGTTATAATATGTCTAGTATTTAGCAGAGCACAACACCTATCTATCTTATACAGCAATACGCAGTACATTGCTTACAGGATAGATAATGTGGAACAGGAGAACGATATGTCAGACAATGCAACAGAAGTATCCCAGATCATCCGGGAACATATATTAGATAAAACATACGCCTACGGCACTACCATTCCTTCCGAAAGAGATCTGGTACAGACATTACAGGTAAACCGTAATGTCATACGCAATGCAATCGATCTCTTGATCGAAGAAGGACTTCTCAAACGGGTACAGGGAAAAGGAACCTATGTGATCAAGACTGACATTGATGATTCCGCCATTCATTTCAAAGGAATGAGTGAATTGTTATGGCAGGCCGGTTATACTCCGAATTCCAAGGTGCTTACAACTAAGACAAGGGCTGCCGGTCATAAGTATTCCAATATTTTTCACGTACCGGACGATACCGGGATGTTCCAGATCGTTCGTTTACGAAGTGGCAATAACATACCTATTTCCATAGAGAATACAACCATTCTGCACGAGAGCATTCAGAATGAGGATCAGATCGATTTTCAGGTATACTCCTTATACGATATGTTTTCGATCAACAAGATACATATCCATACGATCCGGCATGTATTTTCTTCTTCCAGAACATATAATACCTTTGCACGCTTACTTGGTTTAGAAGAAGGCAGCCCCATCGTTTCGATCGAGATCACCTCATCCACAAAGGACGGTCTGGTAGCAGAGCATACCGAAGTTATGGTAGTTCCCACCTTTGCCAAATATTACACAGATGGCATTATCCGCAACGGCGAATTCCACTTGTCATCCCAGTTATTCTAAATGATTTATCCACAAGGAGGCTTTTCAACATGCCAAAAATGTATAATCTATTAAGTCTTGATATAGAAGAACAGGTAAAACAATATATAGATGAACACAACCTGCAGCCGGGAGACAAGCTTCCTTCGGAGCGCGACTTTTCAACCATGCTGAATGTCACAAGAGTTACTTTGCGCCACGCATTAGAAGTACTGATCGGTAAAGGGATCATTGAACGGCATCCCGGAAGTGGTTACTACCTCTGTCCGCCAAAGACAGACCGCGAATTACTATACTACTGTTTTCCTTATAGGGACTGCACTCTGATCAACGAAGGATATACCACTGAAAAGATATCCTTCATTCCGGAACAGGTACGCAATATTGCCGCTAATTCCGCATTACCGTCTGCCTTTGCCGATCTGGTTTCCAATTATGTGTTAGAATCTGTGGCCGGCCGGCCAATCGGTCTTACCTATATGTTCCAACAGCCGGAATCTACTTCCCTGTTTCCTTACCTGTTTGAAATGAACGATATCCCGGACGAACTGACCATCACACAGACCATCCGCATCTTTCCTTACGAAGAGAATCTGGTGGAACCACTGCATCTCACCAATGCAGACAGTCTCCTGCTGATCAGTAATTTTGTTCACTATCGAAGCCAGACGATCGGTATCAGCTTATCCTTATGCGTAGGGAATCGCGTGAATCTTATAACCAGTATTACTTTACCGGAATAATCCTCTATTCCGGTATTTTTTTGTAATATTTTGCTGACGTTTCCGGTTCTATGCGTATTGACGTGCATTTTATAAATTTTATAATATGATGCAGGGGCGATCATCGTCTGCCCCAATAACGCAGAAAAGAGGATCATGTTATGAAAATGTTTCGAACCAGATTACTTACATATGCTTTTCTTGGCAGTGCATACCTTCTTTGTCAGAACGTTACCACATATGCCATGCCTGTACATACCGCACAGTCTGTTATATTCCAGCCACAATCATCCGATAACCGCATGGGTATCGCAACATCTCCTGCTGCCGGGGAACCATCCGCAATATCATCAGACACCACTACACCGGAACAATCCATCACTCAGCCGCTGGCAGCTGTCCGGATCAGAAAGTGTACCGCCACCTCTCATTCCGCAATACATATAACATGGACTAAGAATGCTCATGCTTCCAAATACGAGATCTACCGGGCAACATCCGCAAAAGGCAACTACAAGTGTATCGCCTCCACCCGGAAACCGCAATACACGGACAAGACCGGCAAAGTGTTCACCACCTATTATTACAAAGTGAAAGCTGTTTCCGGCGATCCCCGGACTTATTCCGACAGCAGTTACAGTAAGATCGTATCTGCAACTGTCCGCAAAAAAGCAAAAAAAATCGCCTATGTAGGCGATTCTATCATGGCAGGATTTCGCGAATATAACATTGTAAAGGGAAAATCAAACAAAGATTTTTCCAAGATCGGTATTCATACCTATAACTACTATACAAGTGATTATATGAAACGTCTGCTTCAATACAAACCGGATCGTATGATCATCATGCTTGGAATGAACAGTTTGGGTGGCAATCCCGGCAAAACACAGATTGACAACATCCTGAATCCCTACAAAAAGATACTTAATGCCTGTCATAAGAAAAATCCACACATGGAAATTGTTGTAATGGGCGTAAGTCCAACCCGTAACAGCTCCGAAGTGAATAATCCTGCCGTCCGGCGCTTTAATAAGGCATTAAAGAAATATGCCAATAGTAAGAAATATCTTCATTACTTTGATACCGTTTCGTTCTTAGCTGACAAATCCGGATCTCTCAAAGCCTCTTATAGCGGCGGCGACGGCATCCACTGGAGTAAAAGCGGATATAATATTACTTACAGGAAACTTCAAAAATATATAAAAGAATGGTAACGTAACCTTTACACGGTATCTATTTTTATATATAGACATTTCCCGGTGATTTCTACATCCGATCGGTGAAGAATTCTTCAAATGCTGTGTAGCCTTCTTTTTCAAGCTGTTCCTTCTGGAACTTCTTATTCTTCTTCATAATTGCAATATTGATCTGCTCTCCATTCTTACGTTTCTCATTTGCCTGCTGCAAAATCGTAAGCATCTTATCTTGTGGCATATTCTTTTCTACAAGATAAGCTGTCTTCTCGCCTTTGCCCGGCACCTGATAATCCTTCTCTAATAAGAGCATAACGATCCGTTCAAATCCGATTGAGAATCCGCAGGCTGGGGTATTCTGGCCGGTGAACTTACCGATCATTTCATCATAACGTCCGCCACCACCGACAGATCCACCAAACTCGTCCATGGAGATCTCGAAGATCGGTCCGGTATAATAACCCATTCCTCTTACTAACGTTGGATCAAATACAATCTTGAAGTCAGCAGACTTCGTAGCATCCACACTTGCCATGATCGTCTCAAGATCTTCTGCAACGCCTGTCTCTAAGTATTCCCCTAATGTCTCTTTCAGATAACGGACACCTTCTACGTCCTGACTCACGTTTGCAAACAGTGCAAGGCATTTTTCAACGGATTCCAAAGCAAATCCCTGCTCGATCAACTCCTCTTTTACACCATCCAGACCTATCTTATCCATCTTATCTAACGTAATGAATACATTGTCATAATCCGCTTCACCAAATCCACTGTAGGCTGCCATTGCCTTTAACATCTTACGGTTATTCAAACGGATCGTAAATTTCTCAAATCCGATCTTGCCAAGCAATGTAGTCGTTGCCGTGATCAGCTCGATCTCTGCTAAAATAGTCGGCTCACCTAAAATATCAATGTCACACTGCATGAACTGACGATAACGACCCCTCTGTGGACGGTCTGCTCTCCATACATTGCCCATCTGTAATGCCTTAAACGGACTTGGCAGATCATTTGCATTATTCGCATAATAACGCGAAAGCGGAAGTGTCAGATCGTAACGAAGACCTCCATCCACTAATACATTTGCATCCTCTGCTGCCTTTGGAACTGCTGCAGTTAACTTGTCACCACGTTTTAAGATCTTGAAGATCAGTTTCTCATTCTCTCCACCCTGATTTGAACTTAAATTCTCAATATGTTCTACACAAGGAGTCTCCATACTTGAAAAACCAAATGTCTTATATGTCTCCTTAATCTGTCCGATCACATAATCACGAATCTCCATCTCTCTCGGTAATATATCTTTCATACCTGTTACCGGTTTTTTCTTCATTGCCATCTTCTCATTTTCTCCTTTACCTGTTATCAATATACTAACTTGTCCTGCGTGTCTCCCTGCAATTCTCTGTTTGTAATCTCATCATATACTATACTCTGAAATGGCAGGAATACTTTCATATCAAAATGCCTTACCTCCTCGATCAGCAGTTCCACAGCGGTCTTACTGTCAAATGCCTTTCTATATGGACGGTCGGAAGTAAGTGCAACAAAGACATCACACACCCGCAATACCCTTGCACCAAGCGGGATCTCATCTCCCACCAGATTATCCGGATAACCGGTGCCGTCATAATTCTCATGATGATGAAGGATCATTTCGCAAATGCGATCCGAATATCCCTCCGCCTTCACGACTTCGTATCCAAGACCTGCATGCAGACGGACATACCGCATCTTTTCTACGTTCAACGTATCATCATCCCCACCGTACAGATAGGTGCTTGCTCTCAATTTGCCAATATCATGAAGCATTCCAGCCACTTCAATATCATGACAAAACTCCGGATCCAACTTCAGCTCTTTTGCTAACATTCCGGCCAGCCGGCTTACCTCAATTCCATGCGCAATCTCTGTTTTCAGGTCTTCTGTCAGATATGCCGACATTTCATCTACTTCAATCCCATCACGATCGATCTCTATCATCCCATCACCTCTTCAAACATCCGCCGTTTACGGTCAATCATCTCGTCAATCCGCTTAATGTACTCATCTACATTTTTTACATTCTCTACACGCTCAATCCGATTTTCCTTATGGAACACAAACTTCGATGATGCTCCTGCTCCCATGGCAAGAATATCTAATTTCTCTTCCATGATCAATATATTATAAATACATTCTTTTCCCTGTTGTGCATACCCGATATTCTCTAATTTCCCCGGAATATTCTTCTGCCGGTATAGATAATATGGCAACAAATCCATTCTTCTTGCACATGCATCTACCGCAAGCAGCATCTCATTGGTACTTCCCTTGATCAATGAATGATAACGTTCCATCTCTATGTTGAGATTTGCCGCACGCTTGATCGCTAACGAATGTACCGTAAGACTGTCCGGTCTTAATTGCTCAATCTCCGATAATGTATGTTCTACCTCTGCCATTTCCTCACCCGGAAGCCCTACGATCATATCCATGTTAATGTTCGTAAATCCTGCCTCACGAGCCATTGCATATGCCTGTCTGGTCTGTTCTACACTATGCGCCCTGCCGATCAGTTCAAGCGTTGCATCTGACATTGTCTGCGGATTAATACTGATGCGCTCCACACCAAGCTTACGAAGTACCAGTAATTTGTCCATTGTAATACTGTCGGGTCTTCCACATTCCACACAGAATTCCTTCACATACTGCATATCAAATGTATGCTGTAAATGCATAACCAGCTCTTCTAACTGAAGTGCAGACAAGGCACTTGGCGTTCCTCCACCGATATATATCGCAACTAACCGTTTCTTCCGGTATGCCGGAGCAGTTGCCACATATTCCATCTCCCGATACAACGCCTGCAAATATGCATCTACTTTATCCTCATAGGTTGCGATCGGATAAGATGTAAAGGAACAATACAGGCATCTTGATGGACAAAATGGTATACCTATATAGATGCAGTATTCGTGTTCATAATCAAAATCCCGGAATAATTCCTGTTCCCTCTTAGCAACCTCGATACAAATGTCTGCCTTTTGTGGAATGGTCAGATAGGTATCTGTATATAAATGCCGGATCTCCTCTTCCGTTGCTCCATGCTCGAGACGCTCCGTTGCAACCTTTGTTGGTCTTACTCCCGTCATACTTCCCCACGGCAACGTCTTGCCTGTGTATTCAGAAAGCATTTGATACAGTGCTGCCTTTAACGGATTTCTGGCAAGTTTCCGGTTGAGAAAATCTACCACAACCGTTTTCTCCTGATGATAACCATCCATATCTTCTAAACAATAAGTAACATACCCACCGCTTGCAACCTGTGTCTCAACATCCGAATCCATCGTGTATGTAACATATAATGAAAGTCTGGTACCATCCTCTTTGGTGACAACCTTCTCGTTATCAAAAAAAGCCTGCAGCATTGCCCGGATATCATTATTAAAATATTCCGCATTTTGTTCTAAATATATCATTCTTCATGTGCCCCGCAAACCATATTGCTCTTCTTCTCCCAGCCAATGGTGGTTCCATCCATATGTCCCGGAAAAATCTTCGTCTCGTCCGGCAAAGTATATAATTTCTGTCGGATGGAATCCAACAGTACCGTTCCATTGCCTGTCGGAAAATCCGTCCGTCCTACACTGCCGCAAAATAATGTATCTCCAACAATGGCTGATTGTAATTCCTCACAATAATAGCACATTCCGCCACTTGTATGTCCCGGTGTCAAAATGCAGGTAAGCGTTGTTCCGATAATGTCAATCTTCTGGCCATCCCGAAGCAGTTCATCCGCCTGCAACGTAATGGGAGTACCAAACATACCAGACAGGTTGGCTGATATATCATTCAGCACCTCTTCATTTTCCACCTTCGAAGCATATACGGGTACGTGAAATGTATTCCTTAACGCCTGCACTGCTCCGATATGATCATAGTGTCCATGTGTCAGAAAAATTCCTTTCAGTTGAAATTCAGGTGTATGGAAAATCTCTATAAGTGCCTCTTCCTCTGCAGCAGGATCAAACACGACACATTCGCCAAGATCATGATTTACTAAAATATAACAATTCGTCCCTAACTCTCCAACTGTTTTCCGAAAAATCTCTAAATCCGCCATCTATACGTCCTTTCTTATCGATCAGCCCACGCTACGCTCTACATCCAGTACTCCCGGTATCATGCGGATCTTCGAGATCACATGATTCAACTGATCGACTGTCTTAATATCAAATGATACGGTAAATGTTGCCCGTTCATTCTTGTTATTACTCTTACTGTTAATTGCCGTCACATTGATATTCGCCTCTGTAAATACCTTCGAAACATCAAACAACATACCGGTACGATCCGCCGCAAAGATACGGATCTCCGTGGAATACGTTGCTGTCGGATTATTTGCTGCATCTTCCTGCCACTCTGCATCGATCAGTCTGGACCGGTCAGTGTCATTCATTCCAACAATATTCACACAATCTGTCCGGTGAATGGATATTCCTCTTCCTCTTGTGACATATCCGACAATCTCATCACCCGGAACCGGAGAACAACATTTTGAAAAATGGACTGCCACATCATCAATACCATGAACCGTAATACCGCCTTTGGAATGATTAGTCCGGTGAAGATCTGCACTCTGATTCAACTGCTCTAACAGCTCATCCTCTGTCATCTGTGCTTTTTCTTCTTTGTGGTAGGTCTCCATCAATTTGTTCATGACCTGGCCTTCTTTTAATGCACCATGACCAATTGCTGCCAGTACAGAATCCCAGTCGCGGAAATTATACTTCACCATAACCGCTTTCAACAGCTCCGGTTTGGAATATGTTGCGTAATTATACCCTTTGGCTTTGCAATATTGCGATAACAGTTCTTTTCCTCTGCTGATATTATCTTCCTTAAATTCCTGCTTAAACCACTGATTGATCTTATTTCTTGCCTGTGCTGATTTGACTATTGCCAGCCAGTCACGGCTCGGTCCTTTTGAGTTCTGTGAGGTGATGATCTCAACGCGGTCACCATTTTGCAGATTATAAGTTACCGGAACCTGTCGTCCATTGACTCTTGCGCCCACCATCTTATTGCCGACTGCTGAATGAATACTGTAGGCAAAATCAATTGGTGTGGAGCCTGCCGGAAGATTCTTCACGTCACCATTCGGAGTGAAGCAATATACCTGTTCTGCAAACAGATCCAGGTCCGTCTTAACGGTACTCATAAATTCTTTGTTATCTTCTGTATCTCTCTGCCATTCAAGGATCTGACGCAGCCAGCTTAACTTCTCTTCCTCTTTGTCTTTGGTTGTTCCTGTCAGATTCTCTTTGTATTTCCAGTGTGCAGCAATACCATATTCTGCCGTCTTGTGCATATCATATGTCCGGATCTGTATCTCGAAAGGCTGTCCGCTCTTACTGATCAACGTTGTATGCAATGACTGATACATGTTTGACTTTGGCATGGCAATATAGTCTTTGAAACGTCCCGGAATCGGTTTGTATTTCTCATGGATAATACCAAGTGCCGCATAACAATCCCTGACACTGTCTACAATGATCCGCACAGCAAAAATGTCATAGATCTGATCTAACGTCTTATGCTGATTGACCATCTTCTTGTATATACTGAAGAAATGTTTCACACGGCCGTTGATCTCTGCCTTAATGCCGGCCTCATCAATACATTCCTTCACATCATGTACAATCGTCTCGATAAACTTCTCCCGTTCCTCTAATCGTTCATCAATCTCTGTCTTTAACTCTTTGAACTTCTCCGGCTCTAAATACTGCAAAGACAGATCATCTAATTCTACTTTGATCTTGCTGATACCAAGACGGTGTGCGATCGGAGAATAGATATCCATCGTCTCTCTTGCTTTCTCGATCTGTTTCTCCGGAGACTGGTACTGTAACGTCCGGAGATTATGCAGACGATCCGCTAACTTGATCAAAATGACACGGATATCCTTTGCCATTGCAAGGAACATCTTCCGCAGATTCTCAGCCTGAAGTTCAATCTTATCCTGCGAGAAATTCAACTGTGTTAATTTGGTAACTCCATCTACTAACAATGCTATCTCCGGAGAAAATTCTTCCGAAATCTCCTCCGTCGTCATAACCGTATCTTCGATCACATCATGCAAGATTCCCGCAGCAATTGTCTCTTTATCAAGCTCTAATTCTGCTAAAATAATGGCGACGCAAAGGGGATGCATGATATATGGCTCACCCGACTTACGGAATTGTCCCTCATGGGCTTTACTGGCAACCTGATATGCCTTCTCAATCATAGTGATATCTGTATTCGGATGATATTCCTGTACTTTCTCAATTAAAGTCTTGTACAATTCCTCCGGTGGTGTAAAATCCTTTGGTGTACTAAGCTCTTTGTCCGTATTTACTAATCCTGCCATATATCCACCTTCTTTTCTTTTGATCTCAATTTCCTCGATAAAATATAGTATAGCCTATATTTTCTAAGATGTAACGGAAAAAATGACATCCAATCATAATTTTGTAAAAAATGCAATAAAACCATCTCTGATTTTACACGTTCTTTGTGTTATTTGAAACGAACCAAAAGTATGCCATTATAAGACTTCACGCACGGTAGCCATTGCATAGCGTTTTACCTGCATTTGCAGGGTGCGTTTACCGTTGAATTCGTTAATTGCCGGATAGTATATAATGTTAAGGATTACGTTATTGAGCCATCCATGTAACATCTTATCATATTCTTCCTGTCCAAACCAACTGACAATATTTTCTTCAAATTCCTGTGCCCGGAAATAGATTCCTTCTGAGATTACTCCATCTTTGTCCTCTAACGTCAATTTTACAACATTACGATCTTTTCCCATGATCTTCGCAGATAACACATTGAGATCCTTCTGTGCAAATATCGGCTTTTCATTTCCTTTCCCAAATGGTGCCAGCCCATCCAGCTGTTCAATCAACGTCTCCGTTACATAAGACATTGGCATCGGTACATCTATATGTATAGTTGGAACAAAATCTTCCTGTGTAAGTGTGCAATTATCATTGATCGCCTTAACAAAATCATCAAATCGGTCTGCCTGAAGCGAGAATCCCGCCGCCATTGCATGTCCGCCGAATTTTAGCAACAGGTCACTACATTGCTGCAGTGCCTCAAACATATGATAACCCTCGATCGAACGTCCGGAACCCTTCAATACGCCTGGGACATCACTGTCCACCACAACCAATACCGGATGATGATAGCTCTCTCTGATTCTGCCTGCAATAATACCTGCCAGACTCTCATGGCAGTGTTCGAGATATATGACCATGACTTTCATCGGATCCATTTGCTCAATATACTGTTCTGCCTGCTCTGTCCCTTCCATTGTCATATTCTTGCGTTCCTCGTTCATGTCTTTCAGCGCTGTCGCCTTTGCAATAGCCGTCTCTGTATCTGTCTCCATCAGAAGCTCCATTGCCGCCACTGCACTTTCCAACCGTCCGCATGCATTAATGCAGGGACCTAACTTGAATCCGACATGATATTCGTTCACTGTCACATCCGATAATTCATTCACCCGTAACAACGCCCGCATTCCCAGATTCCCGGAATGGTTCAGTTTCTCCAATCCTTTCACTGCAAAAATCCGGTTCTCATCTATTAACGATACAATGTCACAAATTGTTGCAACTGCTACAAACTCCAGAAACTGCTGCATTTCCTCTTCCGGTACTTCTCTTTTAATAAAAAGCGCCTCTATTAATTTGTAGGCAACTCCCGCGCCACACAGATCATTAAACGGGTACTGACACGTCTCCTTTTTCGGATTCAGGATTGCATCCGCTGGTGGAAGAATATAGTGCTTGTCCTCACCTTCCATAAAAAAAGGCACTTGATGGTGATCCGTCACTACAACCGTCATTCCCAGCTCTTTTGCTCTTGCGAGAGCTTCATTTGCCGCAATACCATTATCACAGGTTACAATCGTGTGGATGCCATCCTCTGCTGCCTTTTCAATAATCTCCCGATTGATGCCATAGCCATCCTTCACCCGGTGCGGAATTACATAATCTACATCCGCGCCAACTCTCTTAAATCCTGCATACAGGATATAATTAGACATTACACCATCTACATCATAGTCCGATACAATTCGAATGCGATGTCCTTCTTCAATATCATGGATAATGATCCTGACTGCCTGGTTCATGTCCTCCATCATAAATGGGTCATATAAATTCTCTATCTCCGGATGCAAAAATCTTTCAAACTGGGTCTCCGGAATGTCTCGATTGATCATGATTCTGGCTACAACCGGGTCTATATGAAATTGCTCTGAAAGAGCACCGAAATCTGCTCTTTTCATTCGTATAAGCCAATTCTGTTCTGCCATATATTAATCTCCTAATGAAACATGATAGGGACATGGTTACCTGCCATGTCCCTATTTGTTTCTAGTCTATTATGCTTTCTTTGTTTGCTTCTTGCTGATCTTTTTAGAAGTTGTATTCTTATCGTTCTTACCAAATCCGGTCTTAAACATGTACCACAATGGTCCGGTAATACATACAGAAGAATAAGCACCGCAAACAATACCACACATCAGGGTAAGTGCAAATTCCTTAATGGACGGCACACCCATGATATATATAAAGAATACCATTACAAATGTTGTAAGGGATGTATATATTGTTCTTGTCAACGTCTGGGAAATAGAAGTATTTACAATTGTTGCATAACTTTCTTTGCTCATGCTGACCATGTTCTCACGAATACGGTCAAAGATAATGATCGTTGCATTGATCGAATAACCAACGATCGTCAACATACATGCAATAAATGTATTACCAACAGACAACCGTCCAATAGAATACACTGCAAATACTACTAATACGTCATGCAATAATGCAATAACGGCTGCTGCACCAAACTTCACATCACTAAACCGGATTGCAATATAGATCAACATCAATGCCGTTGCAATCAACACAGATATAATTGCATTTCTCTGCATTTCCGTACTGATTGTGGAACTGATATTCTCCATGTTAAATTCTTTTACTTTGAAATTATCTTCTAACGCAGTCTGAACAGCATCTCTCTGGTCATTTGAAAGCTCTGCAGACTTAAATACGATCTCATTGGAATTCTTTACGTTCTGAACCTGAATATCTGCCTCTGAAATTCCTGCTGCCTTTGCAATCACCGGAAGAATGTCACTCTCTGCTTTTGCGAGGTCATAACGTTCTTCGAAATTAACAGTCATTGAAGTACCACCTGTAAATTCAAGGCTGTAATTCAAGGTAGAACCCGTCTTACCCTTAAATACCGGTAATGCGATCAAGCCGGCTGCAATTGCAACAAAGGAAATGAGATAAGCAAATCTGGAAAACTTCACATAATTGTGAACCTTTGCTTCTTTCTTCGCTCCATATAATTTCGGGCTCTGTAATCCTAATGTATATGCTGCCTTTAATAACTGTTTGGTAATAATCAATGCCGTAAATACAGACAACACAATACCAATACCTAATGTAAGTGCAAATCCCTTAATGGAACCGCTTCCCATAATGTACAATACAAAGGCTGCGATCAAGGTTGTAATATTACCATCTAAGATAGCAGACAGTGCTTTGTTGAAACCAGCATCAATTGCACTTTTAACCGATGCTCCTGCACCAAGTTCCTCTTTAATACGGGTAAAGATAATAACGTTTGCATCAACCGCCATACCAACAGATAACACGATACCTGCAAGACCCGGAAGTGTAAGACTGGCATTAAATCCATTCAGGCACAATAACATCAGCACAACGTATGCAATCAACGCAAGAACAGAAATGAAACCAGGCAATAAGTATAAACCGATCATAATGACAGCAATCACAGCCATACCGATTGCACCGGCCTTTAAGGTTGTGCTAAGAGCATCTTTACCGAGCGTTGCTCCGACTTCATTCGAACGTAACTCTTCCAATGTTAACGGAAGGGCACCGATACGAATGGTCTGTGCAAGCTGTTCTGCTTCCTCATCATCAGCCATACCATTGATCACAGCACTACCACCCGTGATTGCAGTCTGGACGGTAGGTGCAGAAGCAATCTCACCATCATATATAATATAAATACGTTTGCCAACATTTGCTGTTGTCGCATCTGCGAACTTCTTCGTTCCTTCATCGCTAAATGCAAGCTGAACGACATATTCCTGAACGGTACCGGAATTATCAATTGCGGCAGAAGCATTCTTAACATCGGACCCGGTTAATACCGTCTCATATTCCTGTCCGGATGCATACTTGGAATAATTGTCCTCATCTAAGAATTCCAAAGCACCCGGCTTACCAAGTTCTTCCAGAATCTTACTTGCATCACTTACACCGGGAATCTCAATGTTAATACGATTGTTTCCCTCTTTGTATACATTACTGTCTGTCGAGTATACATCTGCACGCTGCTGTAAACGCTCGATCGTATCCCGAATCTCCTGATCAGTAGGATTATCCTCTTTGATCTGATATGTGATACTGACACCACCTGCAAGGTCAAGACCTAAGATAATGTTCTCAGCCTTACCAATCTGATTCTTACCAAGTCCCTGCACTACTGTAAAAGTGCCAAGTGCAAGAACAAGGATAAAGACTATGATAGTCAGCACACTGTTTCTCTTTGCTTTCTTCATTCTTTTACTCTCCTTACTCTAGGCTAAAGCTGCCTTTATCATGATTGCACATTCTACACGTTTACGTTCTAATTCACAGCCGATATCATATGCATCCAATAAATTGCCATGGAAATTATATGAGTTAGCTGCACAACCCCCGCTACAGTAGAATCTTGCAAAACAGTCCTTACATTTGTCCTTTGCATATACGTTGCAAAGTTTAAATTCATCTACAATATCCGTTTTCTCTATTCCGGTATCAACATTTCCTAACTTGAACTGCTCCATTCCAACAAACTGATGACATGGATACAGATCACCCCAAGGTGTAACTGCTAAGTATTCCGTTCCGGAACCACAACCGGATAATCTCTTATATAAACATGGTCCACCTGTAAGATCGATCATAAAATGGAAGAAATTAAATCCATTACCTTCCTTTTCCCTCTTGACCATCTCTTTTGCTAAATTGTCATATTCTTCAAACAATTGCGGAAGATCTTCCTCCCGAATTGCATAATCCATATCATCCGGAGCCACCACCGGCTCTGCTGAGATCTGTTTGAATCCCATATCTGCCAAATGCAGAACATCCTTAGAAAAATCCAGATTATAATGTGTAAAAGTTCCTCTCACATAATAATTGGTCTGATGTCTCATCTCAGCCATCTTCTTGAACTTATCTATGATCAGATCATAACTTCCTTTGCCATTGCGGGTTGGTCTCATAAAGTCATGTACTTCTTTTCGACCATCGATGCTCAATACAACATTCGCCATCTCTTTGTTGGCAAATTCCATTACCTCATCTGTCAGCAGCATGCCGTTCGTTGTCAATGTAAAACGGAACTTCTTATTAAACTCTTTCTCTTTGCTTCTGCCATATGCAACCAGATCCTTCACAACCTGAAAATTCATCAGCGGCTCTCCACCAAAGAAATCTACTTCCAGATTCACCCGGTTACCGGAATTCGCAATCAGAAAATCTAAAGCTTTCTTCCCAACTTCATAGCTCATGAGGGCTCTTCCACCATGATACTCTCCCTCTTCCGCAAAACAATATTTGCAGGCAAGGTTACAATCATGCGCTATATGAAGGCATAATGCCTTGACAACCGTCTTGCGTTTTTTAAAATCGATGATTGCATCCTTGTAAACATCTTCTGTAAAAAGCTGTCCCTGATCTTTTAATTCTGTTATCTCATCATACGCTTCCCGTATCTCATTCTCCGGATATTGCGGTAATCTCTTCACAATCTCATCCGGATCCATCTCTTCATACAAGGCGATTACATCATATACCAGATCATCTACTACATGAACCGATCCACTGCAGACATCCAATACAATGTTATAGCCGTTATTCTTATACTGATGTATCACTTTTATTATACCTCTTATTCACGTCTCCGGAAACACATAGCCGTTTCCTTCAGATCCTTAGAAACGAAATGAAAGAGGACAGCCCAATATAAGCAGCCCTCTTTATTCCATTACCATACCAGAAAATGTATTATTTGTTCTCACAAGTCTGGTTACCAACTGTACAAGATGTCTTGCAAGCTGACTGACAAGATGTCTGGCACTCGCCACATCCGCCTTTTTCCATTGTGTTCTTTAATGTTTTGTCTGTTAAAGTCTTAATATGTTTCATCTCATATACCTCTCATTTATAAATAGTATTCAGGTATGCTCCCTGAACCAATACATATTTCATTTAGTATAACACATGCTTTTTCCAAGGTCAACGCTTATCTTAGCTTATCATTCCTCCCAGCAGCCCTCCTCCAACACATAGCACGGCTGTTGTAATATTCGCAGTACTTGTCACATGAAACACCTGACCGATCAGTATTGCCACCAGCGATATGATCAGGATATACAATGTTCCGAGCAGGAGCCCCCAAAGGAACTTTCTCTCTTTTACTTTCTTTCCGGTAATAAATGCTCCAATAAACGTGACAATTACATAAATTGCCACAATTGCCACATCTGTTAACGCCTCACTTAAATGAAAACGAAACACAGTAAAGGCAAGTGCCGCCAACAGGACTCCTGTTACTGCATATGCAATGATCAAGCCTTCTACAACAGTTGCAAATTTTCTTCCAACACTCATACTCCACACTCCTCCTGCAAGGTCAGCATTTACTCAATACTGCTCTCCATTCCTATTGCACTAATGCAATATATGAGTGAGTGTATCTATATATTCCTATTTCGTTTTGTTTTGTTGTTCTAACAGCTCCATTACATCAAACAAAGAATCATATATCTGATCTGCCAACGGCCGAATCTCTTCCGTAGGCTGAATCAGATCGATCACCATAACTGTGTATAATCCCGCTGCAGAAGACGACTTCACGCCGTTAATGGAATCTTCTACTCCAAGCGCTTCGTCCGGCTCAACTGCCAATCTCCGACATGCTTCTAAGTATATATCCGGTGCCGGTTTCCCATTCGGAACAACTCCGCCATATACGATCTTATCAAATACATCCAGGATCCCGGCACGACGCAAATTCTTTCCTGCTCGTTCCTCCTGTGTCGAAGTTGCAAGTCCTATCTTGTAATGATGCTCTTTCAGATATGCAAATAATTCCCTGACTCCCGGTTTCAGATCCAGACCATTCTGTTCGATCTCCGCATCCATCCGTGTCATCGTCTTCTCCCGGAATGTATCATAATCAAAATCTGCTCCAAAATGATCCTTCATCAATTGTTCATTATGCTGTCTGGTTGCTCCCGCAATATGGTTGCAAAGATCTTCCATCTCCTCTTCCGGAATTCCATATTCTGCCCCGGTGATCATCCAATGCTTACGGTATAAACGCTCCGAATCAAAAATAACACCATCCATATCAAAAACAACTGCTTTTATCATATTCTTTCTTCTTCCTTTTCTTTCTTCATGGTTCTCATCCATAACCAGATACAGGTTATTAAAATGAGTCCACCCATAATAGCAAATAAAATGGTTGTCGTCAATGGATTATAATAATTGAACTGTAGTGTTCTTGTCACTTTGTTACCCGCTTTATCCACACAATCCACATTGATCCGGTATGTTCCGTACTCCGAATACTCTAACTGCCTTGTATCCGGATCATACTCCTGGTCATTCATGGTAATCTTTGTAATTTCATCTTCCGGATTGGTCAGCGATAATGTAACGGTTCCTCTTTCTGATACCGCCTGCCCGTCTTTCACTCCGGTAAATATTACTTTTGGTGCAGTATGGTCAATAATAAACTCTGCAGTTTCCGTACTCTTATGTCCTAATTCATCCTGAACTTCCACCGAAAGATTATACTTTCCTTCATCCGTAACCGGCGTTGTTCCATCGTATTCTACTCCATTTAACAGGATGCGATACGATACAACCGTAAGATCCCTGAACACCTCTTCTAATGTATCCGCAATCTGAAATTCCTGGAAATATCCACCGCTATATTCTGCAACTTTGTGTATTTCCGGGCTGGTCTGATCCAATACAAAATGAATTTCCTTCTCATCCTGATTACCCGCCTCGTCTCTTGCCGATATTACAAAATCATAGATTCCATCCTCACTAAAGATCTGCTGTAAGCTGCTTAACTTGGACGAATTCACCATTTTAGGCAGGTCAATCTCCTCTTCCTTGCCATTGATATCTGTGCGGGTTCCCCGAATGGTGATATGGTTACCTGCATAGTAGGATTCCTCCACCGCAAATCGGATTGCAACCGGTTCATCCCACTGCTCATAATTCGAAGTCCCCGTAATGCTGATCTGTGGTTTTGTCTTATCAACTGAAAAAGAAATCGTTTTTGTCACCGCCCGATTACCCGCTTTATCTTTTGCCGTAAAGGTAATCTGATACGTTCCATCTGTCGAAAACGTCCTGTTCATAGACGAATGTTTCCCCTGTTTCGGGAATGCAGAGATCTCTTCTGTCGTGGTTGCTCCGTCTAACTTTTTCTCAATACGGATTCCGGCATCCGTCGTCTGATAATAGGAATCCGTAAGGTCAAATGTAAGCGACACATCTCCTGCATTCATGGAACCATTTGTTGTTCCGGAAATTGCAAGCTTTGGAGCAGTCTTATCAATAACAAACCGCAACGTATTGGAACGGGTAATATTGCCTGCGCTGTCGGTTGTTACCGCATAGATCTTATAGGTACCTTCCTTGCGGAAGCGTTGATTTCTCTGCTCCTCCCTCTTACTCATAATCCAGGCGGACACTTTTTCCGTATAGGTCTTTCCGTCTAACGTACGCTTCACATAATATATCGTTTTGGTATTCTTATAAGATACATCCCCGACATTCGTTGTGATTGTTACATTCTTATTATAATGCGTGCCATTCGTTACACCCGATAATCTGACAACCGGTGCTTCCTTATCAACGTACACCTGTCTGTGTGATTCACTTTCTGTTCCGGTATTATTTACAACCTTAATGGACATGGTGTAGCCACTTGCCTTTTCTGCGGTCTTTGTGGCTGTGAGATCATAACTGTATTCTTTCACAAATTCCTTGAATACCACCTTTTTTGTCTCTTTGCCATCAATCGAATATACCACTTCCTTAAGACCGGACTTGTTATCCTTCACTTTGGTGTGAAATGTAACGTCCCTGCTCTGCCATGTTGTATAATCAATATCACAATCCATCACAATCACAGCATGATCTGTATTCTGGATCATACGCACGGACTGTACATTGGATTCATTTTTCAACCGGTCATTCGCCCAGATACTGATCACACCATCATATTCTGTAAGTAACACATCCTGCGGAACATATACATAATAATTACTATCTTTTCCTTTTCGTGCAATATATAACGGTGTATTCTCCGCCCGTTCTGCAGCCGTTCCCAATGTTACATACACCAGATCATCCTGTACCCCTGTTACACGATCCGTAACCTGAAACTGTACGCGGATCATTTTATTACTAAATATAATGCTATATCGGGGCTGTAACAGACTATTCTCATTCCAATACTGTACATTCGATATTGCCGGCGCTGTATGATCGATCGAAAATGTAACGGTTCGCGCTGTCGCCACATTGCCTGCCCGGTCCGTTCCCTCAAACGTGATCGTATAGTTACCTTCTTTACTATAGACCGATGTCTTCTGTGTTGTATAATCTACCTGCGCATTCTTATCGTAACCTTCTTGTTTCCAGGATACAGCTCCCTTTTCCACAATCGTTTCGTTTTCTCCATCCAACGTTGTACGATGCACCGTTACCTGATATTCATCAAAATCATGATTCTTATCAGTCGCCTCATATGTCAGTGTTACCGGGTTCTTTGTCATTGTTCCCGACTGCATACCACAAATGGAAAGCTTCGGACTTGTCTTATCCACAACGATATCCGTCTGTACAGGCGTTGCTATATTTCCTGCCTTATCTGTTCCCGTTACTGTTGCGCGGTATTTTCCCTCTGTTGTAAAGCGATACTGTGCAGTCGTTCTAAGTGGAGATACATTCAATACATATGACTCTGTGTTTGCCTGAACTCCCGCATAATCAAACGCAACATCAATATGTGCATCATCACTCGGAAAATGATCAGAAGCTTCTACGATATATCGTCCATTCCGATTCAGATAATAAATGCCATCTGCGTTTGGCATCTGCTCCCCGGACGGTTCTTTCATAACATGTACTTTCTCAATGACCGGAGCATACTTATCAATCGTAAACCGTATCGTATCCGACGTTGTTGTATTGCCTGCACAATCGACTGTTTTCGCATATATCTCATACGTTCCTTCTTCGGCAATAACATCATCCCGTTCACTCGTCATATGATCTGAAATCATATCCTTCCAAAAAAGTGTTTCCGTCTTTCCATCATACATTCTTGTTACATGATACGTTGTCACGGCGGACTGTCTGGTTCCATTTGCAGTTCCCTTATATGAGACATCTGTTACTCTGGTATGTATGGTCTGATTCTGATTATAATGCTTACCATTCTGCACTCCGGATAATTCTACTTTCGGCGGTTCCTTATCCACATAAACCATCCTGCTCATCTCCTGCGTACTGCCGCAGTTATTTTCCACTTCAATCTTTAACTCATACCCATCCGTTGTCGTTGCAGAATCAGATGCAACAAAATCATATTCCTGTCTCTTGACAAACTCCGTCTGCTGATTCTCCAATGATGTAAAATCAACCGTTTTTACAATCTGCTCCTGTCCGTTCTCAATCTTCTTATAGGTGATCTTCCTGATACCGCAAAAGGTATCTTCCACCACTGTATGATAGACTACGTCCCGATCAGACCAGTCACCCTCCTTTGCAGTATTACTGTCTGCCCACTCCATTGCAACAACCGGAGGATTCTCATTATAGATTGTCCGCTTTGATTCTGCGTACCCTTCATTTAACAATTGATCCTTTGCCCAGATTGTAATCTGATTATCAAACTGCTTCACCTTCTCTAACGGAAGCATTACAGAGTAATACTCACTGTTTCCAATCCGGTCAGCCGGATAAATCATACTATCCGGTGCTTTCTGATCCTTTGTTCCGATCGTTACATACACCGCACCGGCATTGCCATCATATAACAATCCCGAAATGCTGTCTCTTACCGGGAATGTTACCTGAATTGCCCGGCTACTAAAGATCATTCCATATTTTAAACTCAATGAGATACCATTTGACCGGTATGCAATGTCATTTTCATTGATAACCGGAGCTGAACGGTCAATGTAAAAGGAAAACTTCTTACTATTGTCATTGCCGGCTTGATCCTTTGCCGAAAATGTAACCGTATAATATCCCTCTTCCTCATAAGGGAGTTCCACAGACTTGCGAATCTCCTCGCATTTTGCCGGATCACCCTCTGTGTTCCACGCAATCTGCGTTCCATACCGGGTAACGGTCGTTTTATGGCCATCCCCATCCGTTCTCTCTGTAACAATAGAATATCCTGAAAGATCCGGATTCCGGTCTGTTATCTGCAAAGAAATTTTCACACCCTGTCTGGACATTCCTTCGTTTGCCAGCCCGGTTCCATTCTTATCACTTGCATCTACTGAAATCGTTGGTGCTTTCTTGTCAATGATAAAACGAAATGTGTACGGCTCCGGCAGCGTATTTCCCACTGCATCTTCCGCGGTTATTGTAAATTCATACAATCCTTCCTCTTCGCAATCATACGTTACCGTATTCTCTGTATCCGACAAGGAAACCGTCTTTGGATCCAATGTACTGATACCATCTATCGTTCTCTTAACCGTAAGCGTTGTTTTGCCGCCATTTAAGCAATCATCATCTACCTGATATTGAAATGTCTGTTTGGAGCGGTAGTATCCTCCATCACTCTGTGAAGAGAGCTTTGTCACCGTCGGGGCAGCTCCGTCCACCTGAAATGTTACCTCGGCAGATTCGGTCGAATTACCGGCTGCATCCGTAGCAATTGCCGAAACAACATACTGCCCTGCATCAAATGTTCGAACATTCTGTTTGTTGCTGTCTGATATTCCATTGACCTTATATTGAACCGACACCATATCTGTTGGCAGATCATCCGTTACTGCTGCCTCAATCTCGAACGGTGCCTTATACACGGTATTCTCAACCGTTTTCGTCTCATCACCTTTTACATGCAAAGAGATTGCTGGTTTCCCTTTGTCTATTAAGATATACTTTGTGAGCGTTGCGTCTTTTCCCTTCGCATTCTCCGCCGTCACTTTTAAAACATGTCCCTGACTAGAAGCCGCACTTGTATCAAAAGAAAACTTTTTTGTTACCGCATTCTTTTCCGGTGCGGCCGCATCCCATGTCTGCGGAGAATCTACCGGTTGTCCATCTAACTCATAAGTCACCTTAACCAGACCGGTCGTCCCATCCTTCACCTCTACATCAAATGCTACATCTTTATTCGTCCAGGTTCCGTCTGCCACAGAATCCACAACAGATCCCGCAACCACTGCATCCACATTCCTGAGCACGATATCCGGTGGCGCAATTGCTTTCCCAAAATGGATATTCTTTGTCTCTTTTGCAACCTGAACACCTGCAAGATCTTCAACCTCAATTGCAATCTCATAATCGCATTCCGTTTGCGGCTTCTTCAGGATTAAGGTTGCCTTATCAGATGCACTATCCTGAAAATGCACTGCCACACTATCACTTCTACCCTCTGTATCCCATTCCAGATCTGTTCCGGTTAATAATTCTTTGTCCGTCAACAGGACATCCGAACCATCTGTTGTCTGTTTCACTGTGAGATACACAGGATTCCCTTCTCCTAAATGGTCAATCACATAGGACAACTCCCATACATCTTCCCCGTTGATCTTTTTACAATCATCCGGTGTATATTCATTCTGTGCAGTTATCGTAATCTGTGCAATCTGTTGTACATCAGCAGCTTGCGTGGCAACCATTCTTTCCCCCGGCAGCAACTGCAAAAGCAATAACCAGATCATGCAATATGCAATTGTCTTTCGGTATTTTCTTCCCCTATTCAATCGTCGTCATTCCCCTTTTTTCTAATCTCTGCCTTGATTCTTCGCTACAGCATCCTTTAACAGACTCATTAATTCCTCATCTTCCTGTAATACCGGCTCAAACGGTGTAATCTCCGCCTCCGGTGTCAACAATGTTGTTTGACTGTCATCTCCTTCTAGTGTCAACAAGGTCGTTTGACTGTCATCTCCTTCTAGTGTCAACAAGGTCGTCTGACTGTCATCTCCTTCCGACGTCAACAAGGTCGTCTGACTATCATCCCCTTCCGGTGTCAACAAGGTCGTCTGACTGTCATCTCCTTCCGGCGTCAGCAATGCTGTCTGCCGGTCTTCTTCTGTGTATAGCACATCCGTCACGTCATCCTCTGAAAGTACATCTGTCGTAACATCCTCTGCATATAACCGGGTCGTAATCTCATCTGTATTCTCATCCGTTACATTCGCAGAACCTCCCGGCGTCAACAATGTGGTGTATTCACCTTCAGCCTCATTTTCCTTTGCCACAGAATCTTTTTGGTCACCTGCTAATATGATCATCTCATCTTCTATTTCAAATATATTATTGCTGTTAGCCTGCTCCTGTGTATTCTGTAAAAGTATCGTCTTTTCTTCTCTTGTGCGACGTTTCCGTGTTTTTTTCCTGTCAGATCTTTGCGCTTTGTCTTTTTCGATTGATTCCGTTACCGCCTGCAATGATCCTGTTGTAGTTGCCCGACGAACCAATACCTTACTGACTTCCTGATGAATCGCTTCCGTCTTCGAAGTATCCTCTGCACCCTTTTTATCTAATTTCTTAATCGCTCTTCTTGCATTGAGACCGGTTACATCTCCCATCAGTTTCCATACACCATTTTTAATAAATAGAATAATGGATATAATTAAAAACAGACACGCAAGTACGGTTCCTGCATAAAACATAATCTCATACATAACAATCATCCCCCATTCTTTCCAAACAATGGAGAAAGCTTCTGTGTCAGCTGTTTCCACCGATAGTCATTCTGGATCTCAGGCACCTGTTGTCCCTGTTCATAAAGCTTATGGAGTCTGTTATAATCCCATTTTTCAACATCCGTAGTCTTCAATTCCTCCATCTTACAGAGCAAAGACAAATGTCCGGCATACACCGCTATACTCGTCCTGCCAAACTCCTCCTCAGCCTGAATATACACCTCATCCGCCTTGTCGTACTCCTGCAGCATTTCATATATCTCTGCTTTTTGGCAATATTTTGCCTCCCGAAGTTTCTCATCTGTAATACTGCCAACCGTCTTGCCGTCACCCGCTGTTACCATGCCTAATATAAAATCACAACATTCCAATGCTTTTTCGTAATTCTCCTGTGAGCGTTGCGGATCCTCTTCTATATATTTTTGTCCAAGTCTCTCATATGCAAGAGCAAGATATTGATTATAAATAGTGTAATACTCCGCTTTCACACTATCATCATCATATACTTCAAGTACTGCAAGTCCCTTATTCGCCGCTTCGATCAATCTGTCGGCCGCATCTCCCATTTGCTGCAAATTCCTTGCATATACAATACACAACAACCGGTAATTCATCAACTTATTAATTGAAATTGTGGAAGCATCATTTGTTGATTCAAAATTCTTCAAATTAAACGTCAGACTCTCATAATCTACATTCAGCTCACCCATCGCAAGTGCGATTGTTGAATAATATACCGCCTCCGGATGTTCTTTCTGATCCAGCATATTAAAATAATATGCACTGGATTTGTAATCTTTTAATACATCGAAATAATCCATCGCAACCGTCAATAATAATTTCTGATCCTTATCAATTGAATCGTACTGTTGGTCTATGTAATATGTTACCCTGCTAAGTCCTGTCTCGGCATCATTCATATAATTGATATACAAATCCAGCAAATCCAGATATGCTTCATTCCGGCTGCCATCTACCTGCGTGATCGCATCTACATATAAACCGGCTGCTCCTTCATAATCTCCCTGTACGACATCTGCATAACCTTCGTTGATCAGATTATCATAATTCAGTTTCTTTTCCCGTTCATTTCCGATATATCCACCAATTGCAACTGCCGCAAAAGTAACCGTCAACCCCGCGCAGATCAAAAAGCTGCGCATCTTCTTCAAGCACGATCTCTTAAATGCATCATCCAACTCCTCATAATGTTCCAGATCATATATCAGCTCCGTACAAGACTGATAACGATCTTCCGGATTCGGCATAGTGCATTTGTTAATGATCTTCTCTAATCCACTTGATAACGACGGATCCCAATCACGAATCGGCTTGATCACATACGGCGGTTCACTTGGATTCTTTCCTGTCAGTACATGATAAAGCGTTGCACCCAAACTATATATATCTGTTCTCGCATCTGTTTTGTGAATACCTCGCCCTCTTGCATCCCCAAACTGCTCCGGCGCTGCATACCCTCTGGTTCCAAGCGCTGTCGTATCCGCAAGGCTTTCTACATCAAATTCCTTTGCCGTACCAAAATCAATCATTTTTACTTTTCCATCCGGTTTCAGCATAATATTAGACGGCTTCATATCCCGATAAATGATCGGCGGATTCATAGAGTGCAAATAATCCAACGCACTACACAGATCCTTCGCCCATTCGATCACCTTTTCCTGCGGCTGCGCTCCTTCTAACTTCAACACCTCACTCAATGGCCGTCCCTCGATATAATCCATTACAACAAAAACCGTTCCATTATAATTAATAATATCAACAATTCTTGGCAACACAGGATGATCTACCATTTTCAAAATGTTAGCTTCCATCTGTAAACCTTTTAAAAGTGTTCTTGTGTCCTGTTTCGGATTCTGTTTGATCTCCTTAACCGCCCACTGCTTGTTCAACCGGGTATCCATTGCCACATAAACAATAGACATTCCACCTTGCCCTATTTTTTTAAGTATTTCATATTTGCCACCCAATACAGTGCCAACTCTAGTCATACACGCTACCCTCTCTCAACCTAATATCTACCTGTTCACTGTCTGCAGGTAAGTGCAGCCACGGTAATATTATCTCTTTCGCCCCGCTCCATTACAATTTCTGTCGCCTCTTTGCATATTGCAGTTAGTTGTTCCTTATTCCGAATCTGATCCGGTTGAAAATACTGAAAAATCTCTTCTTCACTCAACATGTGCACAAATCCATCGGAAGATAACACAAACGTCACCCGTTCCGGAATCTGTCCTTTTTCAAATTGTGGATTGACCGTGTCAGATGCCCCAACACATTGTAACAATACACTACGTCTCGGATCTACCAATGCCTGTTCTTTGGTCAGATAACCTAATTCCACCTCTTTTGCAACAAGCGAATGATCTTCCGTTATCTGCAATATGCGATCCGCTATCTTATAGATCCGACTATCTCCAACATGACAAATATAATAATTATCCCTATATAACAGCAATGCTGTAAGTGTTGTTCCCATCGACACGCCCTGAGTCTGTGCATATGCCGCAAGACGTCCGTTCACACTCTCTATCACATCCTGCCACTGTTTGTATAACCTGTCTTCCGTTACCCTGTTCTCTGCTACTAATTGAGCAAATTCATCCTGAAACCATTGGTTCATTGCCAGAATTGCCTCTTTGCTTGCAAGCTCCCCATGTTCCAGACCTCCCATGCCATCACAAATTAACGCAAAGGCAATCTTACCATGTGGGGAATTCACAATCCTGACAGACAACGAATCCTGATTAATCTGCTTAAATCTCCCAATATCTGAATAACAGGCCGCTATAATCTCCATTCCACTCTCCTCAATCTTCTGTTTCCATCTCTAACAATTACGAAAATGATAAGAAAAGACCATCGCACTAAAGACTCTCCTACACATCTTCATGCAATGGTCTCTTACCATTTCTAATTAACGCAACTTGAATATGAATTCCTCATCACCAAGAACAATCTTACAATCCTGTGTTAACAATTCATTCTCTCCTTCTTCAAGCATCTTACCATTTACATATGTATGATTTGTAGATTTGTTATCACGAATATAATAGATACCGTCTTTGTTCATAATCACTGCATGCACTCTGCTGACTGCACCATTTCCCTTCACTGTATAATCTACACCCATACTTGCTTTCCCAACTTTGAAGTTCTGTTTTGTAATCATAATTCTCTCATTCGTATTAACACGGATCAGATAAGGATTAACCTTCGGAACATTCACATTGCCTCTTAACAGTCCGGTCGCCCCGCTGATTGTCTGACTTAAGATAGAGTTGCTTACTACTTCTTCATCTTCCGTTTCTGCCACTTCTGTCACTTCGTCTTCCGCTTCTGTCACTTCCTCTAAGGCTTTCTGTTCCGCCTCTTTCTCCTCTGCAGCCTTCAATTCTTCCTGTGTATTCTTTAAAATGCTGGCACGGCTGACTTTGATATTCTTGCGGATCTTAAGACCAGAATCTTCATGATGTGTGACCTGTTCCTCCATCTCTTTTTCTGCCAAAAATTCATCCAGATCATCCTGGATTACAACACCAACAGATGATGTATCTTTTGTCTTAAATGTAGGTTTCTTTATTTCTTTTTCAGTATGCTTTGGTTGTTTCTCTTTCTTGCTTCCGGCCAGCTTCTCTTTCAGTTTGTTCACCATCTCCTGGCTCTCTTCATCTAATTCCAACACTGATTTCTTTGCTGGTTTTTGCTCCGGTTCTTCACCCTCTACTTCTTCCGGTTTCTTGGTTTTCTCTTCTGCCTCTTTTGGCTCATCAGTTTCCTTTTCCTCTACTTCTTCCGGTTTCTCGGCTTCTTCTGCCTCTTCTGATTCTGACTCATCAGTTTCCTTTTCCTCTACTTCTTCCGGCTTCTCGGCTTCCTCTTCTTCTACCTCTTCCGGCTCGCTGGCTTCCTTTTCTTCTACCTCTTCCGGCTCCTCGGCTTCCTCTTCTTCTATCTCTTCCGGTTCCTCGCCTTCCTCTTCTGCTGCTTCTTCCAGTTCCTCGGCTTCCTCTTCCTCTACTTTTTCAGGCTCATCCACTTCTCCCTCAGCAGCAAGTTTGCCGGTATCTTCTTCACTCTGTGCCGCCAGATCACTCATTGCTGTTTCAATATCTTCCGCATCATCTAATTCTTCTGCTGCCGCCAGATCATCCATCACCCGGGAAATATCCGTCTCCTCTTCACTTGTCAGAACAGTCGTATCAGATGTTACCTCTTCCACCTCATGATATTCTGCATATATCTCATTCGCATCATCCGGAATCTCAATTCCGAGATCTTCCATAAGTGTTTCTACGAGACTTAACATATTCCGAAGATTAAATACTTCATGATTATTGATATATGTAAATAATCTTGCAACATAATTATCATTGTCAGACGATTCAAAACGCAGACTTGCAAGAAAATTACGGAGGAAATGACTGATATCAACATCCTCTCGCATCTCTTCCAAAGGGATACAGACAAATTCTACTTTGTAATCAGAATCAATATAAATATAATGACGATTCAACACAAGATAAGATACCGGAACACGATACTCCGCCATATCGATCAGTGCCATTACCAATCCCCGAAGTACTAACAATACCATCTCCGCATTGATCTCCTGTTCGGACAATTCACTCAAGCGAATCTTATCCGTCACATTATAAGAAAATGTATCAAACTCTTCACCCTCTTCAAAGATTACCGGAACAATCCCTGCCGGTTCCTCTTCTTCCAGGTAGTCTAACAGCTCCTCATCCAACTCAGCCTCATTATCAATGTTAAAGGTCAGAAATTGTTCTTTGTCAAAACTCCTCACTCTAAAACTAATCTTCTTCATAACAAATTCCCCTTCCAAAATATAATACTAATTCCGGAATATCCTTCTTAGTTCACCTTATCCTAAACCCAAATGAACCCTTGCTCGTCCACTTGTCTCTTATTATACATAATTAAGCTTATTATAGATGATTCCCAAAGGATAAGCAAGTAATTTATTATGCAAAAACACGAATTTACTGCTTCTTCCCCAGTCGTTTTAAGGCATTTTATCATTCCTTTCTTATTTTTACTTGTAAATCTTCATCATAATGTTTGTTATCCGGTTGATATATCTCATTTTATAGTTTAAAATTATGAATTTCAATAAACAAAACAGTGCCATTTATGAATATTCCAGATACATTTATGTATATTTTATGTACAATTATGGCTACACGATACCCATTTATGAATTTTTGGTCATAATTATGACCATCCTGTTCATAATTCCTCTACTTGTAATGTGCCTGTGAAAATGTTAAAATCCGTATATACTTTTATCAGAGAAAGGACATATAATTATGGCAAATCCAATTGTAACAATTACTATGGAAAATGGCGATGTAATGAAGGCAGAACTTTATCCGGATATCGCACCAAACACAGTAAACAACTTCATTTCTTTAGTTCAAAAGGGATTTTATGATGGATTAATCTTCCACCGCGTCATCAAAGGATTCATGATTCAGGGCGGTTGTCCGGACGGAACCGGAATGGGCGGTCCCGGATACAGCATCAAAGGCGAATTTGCTATGAACGGATTCGAGAATAATTTAAAACACACACCCGGCGTACTTTCCATGGCTCGTTCCATGATGCCGGATTCTGCAGGTTCCCAGATCTTTATTATGCACAAGACTTCTCCTCATTTAGATGGACAGTACGCTGCATTCGGAAAAGTGACAGAAGGCCTGGATATTGTTGACAAGATTGCCTGTGTAGAGACTGATTATTATGACAAACCGCTTCAGGAACAGAAGATCAAGTCAATCACAGTAGAGACATTCGGAGAGGAATATCCGGAACCGGTCAAAGTACAATAATCCGGATTGTACACAACAATACAGACCGTATTAATACAAAAAGATGGCATATGCAGAATATTGATTATACATCATCTCTGTATATGCCATCTTTTTCTATCTAGTGAAATATTGGTTTCATGCAATGATCAAAGCATCTTCTTTTTCTTAAGAACCTTGAGAACAAAAATACACACCACAAACGTTGCCACGCAAATGATTCCAAATCCGAACGGCGTTGATTGAAGCGGAACCCAGTTTGCCGCCACATTCATACCATAGAAACCGGAAATAATATTCGGAATCGCCATCACGATCGTTATCGCCGCAAGATATTTCATGACGTTATTCAATCGAATATCGATCATGTTTGAAAGCAATTCTCTAGTACCATGTATAATATCACGATAGATCACGGTCATCTCAATCGCCTGTCCATTCTCCACTCGCACGTCATCTAAGAGATCTTTATCCTCCGGGAACTGCCGTACCCGGCTATAACGGGACAACCGATCGATCACTGCGCCATTGGCTCTAAGAGATGTGGCAAAATATACCAGATTCGACTCCAGCTCATGAAGCATAATCAGATCTTCCTCTTTCACATCTTCCTGTGCACGTTCCTCAATTTCCGTGCGCATCTTATCAATCGTACGCAGATACAACTGATAAACCATACAACTCCGGTATAGGATCTGATATACAAAACGCATCTGTTTCTTTGTGCTAAATTCGCGCACGGTGGAATTGATAAAATACTGCAGTACCGGTGTCTCCTCCGCACAGATCGTAATCAGATATTCATCTAACAATAAAATACCTAACGGAATCGCTGTATATGCTTTCTGGTCATTACGGATCTCAATGATCGGAATATCGATCAGGATCAGTGTATAATCATCTTCCAGTTCCACACGCGAACTCTCATCCGCATCCATAGCGGCACGCACATCGGCAATGTCAATATCAAACTTCTTAGAGATCAATTCAATCTCATCCGAGCTTGGATCCGTAAGCTGAATCCATGAACCGGGTTCAAAGGCATGCTCTTCTCCTATTACTCTATTGTCTGTCCGATATATCTTAATCATGTCCATGCCTCCATTTCTTGTATATTATCACCATTCCCTGTGATGTATTATCTCCTGCATTTAACCAAGCAACGCACCCAATCCGCCAAACAATCCGGAACTAACTAATCCCATGATCACACCTGCAAGTATGACACCTCCTAATACTGCCGCCATACTGGTCTTAAAATCCATATCTAAAATGCTGGCCGCCAAAGTACCGGTCCATGCACCGGTGCCCGGAAGTGGAATTCCCACAAAAAGCAATAATGCCCAGAACAATCCTCGCCCTGCCTTCTGTTTTAATGCCTCACCGCCTTTATGCCCCTTTTCCAGACAAAATGTGAAGAATTTACCGATATATTTTTTGTCTTTTCCCCACTCTAATATCCTTCTGGCAAATAAAAAGATAAACGGCATCGGAACCATATTACCGAGAATACAGATAATATAAGACTGTACCATCGGAAGATGAAATCCTACTGCATATGGAATTGCTCCCCGCAATTCAATCAAAGGCACCATTGAAATTAAAAAAATAATAATATAATTGGTCAGCATACTTTTCTCCTTATGATCACTTATGCGTATCCAGACTATTCTATGTAGGAACGCATCTATTTATTCTAACCCTATCACAAAGAACCTGTCAATCTATAAATCATTTTGCCAGCCGGCATCCGGCTTCTAAGGCACGCAAATTCAATTCATAGAATCGTTCCGGTACTTTTTCCCGTATTGCGGCCTTTATCTCGTCGACCGTAATATCTATCTCATTACAGGCAATCGCCGCTCCAAGTAAAACCACATTCAGAACTTTTGCCGAACCAAGCTCCTCCATTACCTGCTGACCGTCTACGATCACCAGCCGTGAAACATGTTTGCCCAGATAGTCTAACATTTCCTGTCCTTCATATACCTTTGCGGACAACGAAGCGGTCACCGGTTTGACTGCCTTTTGCGAAACAACAACTACACCATCCGGTTTCAGATAATCCAGATTACGAACCGCTTCTGCTGGTTCAAATGCAATCATCACATCAGCCTTTCCCTTCGGGATTAATGGCGAAAATGCCTCCTCGCCGATCCGGATATGACTGGTTACACTTCCTCCACGCTGTGCCATTCCGATCGTCTCGGCTGATTTGACTTCTTCCCCTTTGGCCATTGCCGCATAGGAGATCAGCTTGGAAGCAAGAACCGTTCCCTGTCCTCCGACACCACATAAAATTACGCTCTTACTCATGTTCTCTACCTCCTTCGATCGCATGTACCGGGCAAACGCTCTTACAGATTCCGCAGCCAAAGCAAAGAGACGGCTCAATAACCACTTTGCCATCCTCTACAGTAATTGCCGGACAACCAAGTTCACGGATACACTTCTTACAGTTAATGCATGTTTCCTTATGGATGCTGCATTGCGATTCCGGTTTGGATACTGCAATACATGGGGATTTGAAAATGATCGCCTTCACACCCGGCTTATCGGCAACTTCTTTTACTGCCGCAATGGCATCTTCAAGATCCAATGGATTCACTGTCCGAACCTCAGTAAGTCCCATTGCCTCCAAAATCTTCACAATGCTTACTTTATTCACAATGTCTCCCATCATGGTCTTTCCGGTACCCGGATGCGGCTGATGTCCGGTCATGGCGGTTGTGGAATTATCCAACACCACAAGTACCATATCATGCTGGTTATATACAGCATTTACAACGCCCGTCATGCCGGAGGCAAAAAATGTAGAGTCACCCACAAATGCAAAACAGGTTGTATCCTTTTCTACCACACCGAATCCCTGTGCCATTGTAATTCCGGCACCCATACAAAGACAGGTATCCACCATATCTAACGGCATGGCATTTCCGAGTGTGTAGCAGCCAATATCTCCGCAAAATACGGCTTTTCTTCCTGCCATCGCACGTTTTACCGCATAAAATGATGCACGATGCGGACATCCGGCACATAACACCGGCGGCCGGATCGGAAGTTCCGGTGCCGCCTCAGAATCAGCTGCCCCAGTCTGCTCTGCCTGTAAATCCATATCCAAAAATGCTGCAAGATCCGCTTTTACAGATTCCACCGTATTCTCACCTGCGACACGCACTTTTCCATTCATCTTTCCGTTGATACGAACCGTTTTTTGATATTTGCCCACGATCTGCATGAACATACGCTCGATATACGGATCTAATTCCTCTAACACCAGGATCTCCTGCAAGCCATCCATAAATTCAAGTGCAGAATCTTCCGGGAACGGATGCGGTGTGCCCACCTTAAACAACCGGATCGCAGGATATGTACCGTCTGCATTTTCTCCTAGCAGATCATGTCCCGTCTCTTCTGTTAGTATCCCGATTGCCTCTTTTACATATGCGTAACTGATTCCGCCACATGCAATTCCGATAGTCGCCTTCGTGCTGCCTTCTATCTTGTTATAAGGCAATCTGCCAAGTTCTTCTGCGATCACCGGCAATGCCTTTTCAATCTCCCCATGTCTTCGGAAAGATAATCTCGGAAAGATTACCCAGCGGTTCGAATCCTTCTGAAATCCTTCGATAGCATTGCTATAATATTCCTCTTTATCTTTGATATCTAACGATGCATATGCATGACACACTCTTGTGGTTGACCGGAAAATAACCGGTGTTCCATGTTGTTCCGACACATCAAATGCCGTCTGGATCATCTCATATGCTTCTGCGGCAGAAGACGGATCAAATACCGGCAATTTGGCAAATTGTCCAAATGTTCTGGTATCCTGCTCTGTCTGGGAAGAGATCGGACCCGGATCATCCGCTACCATTACAACCATTCCACCCTTGATTCCAACATATGCAAGACTCATTAACGGATCACTGGCTACATTCAATCCAACCTGCTTCATCGTGACAATACTTCTCGCACCACTATAAGATGCCGCAGCCGCTACCTCTAAACCTGCTTTTTCATTTACTGACCACTCAACGTATGTATTGCCATCATTCCGTTTGGCAATCGCTTCTAACACCTCTGTGGACGGTGTACCCGGATATCCGGACACGACATTCACTCCCGCTGCCATTGCTCCAAGCGCAATCGCTTCATTTCCCATCAAAAATTCTTTATGCATCTTTTCCCACCTTATCTCAATTCTGTTATGCGTATCCTCTTTTGTTTGAACAATGTGGAACCGCATACCTGATTAGTATATCATTCCACACACCTTATTACAAATCATAATCTCTCAATGCGACCTTCAATTCTTTCAGATGATCACGATATTCCGCAGCCATCTCAAAATTAAGCTCTGCCGCAGCCGTCTCCATCTTCTTCGTGTACTTCTTAATCTCTGCCTGCAACTCCTTCTTCGACATGGATTCTACATCCTTCTCATTGCGGTGTGCATTGAGTGCATCGATATCCTCATCCGTTCCCGTTGTGATCAGATCACGGATCGCCTTCTTGATCGTAGTCGGTGTAATGCCATGTTCTTTGTTATAAGCATCCTGTATCTGCCGGCGTCGGTTCGTCTCGTCAATCGCCGCTTTCATGGAACCGGTGATCGTATCTGCATACATAATGACACGACCCTCACTGTTACGGGCAGCACGCCCGATCGTCTGTACCAATGATGTCTCGGAACGCAGGAAACCTTCCTTATCGGCATCTAAGATTGCAACCAGCGTGATCTCCGGAATATCCAAGCCCTCACGCAGCAGATTAATACCTACCAGCACGTCAAACACACCAAGCCGGAGATCTCTGACAATCTCGGTACGCTCTAACGTATCAATATCTGAATGCAGATATTTTACCTTCACGCCCTGATCTCTCAGATAATCCGTCAGATCTTCCGCCATTCGTTTGGTCAGGGTTGTCACCAACACCTTATTGCCTTTCTCTACTTCTTTGTTCACTTCAGATAACAGATCGTCCACCTGACCTTCTACCGGCTTGACTTCAATGGATGGATCTAACAATCCGGTCGGCCGGATCAACTGCTCCGTCCGCAACAATTCATGCTCCGCCTCATAATCGGATGGCGTTGCCGATACAAACATGACCTGATCCAATTTGTCCTCAAATTCATCAAACCGTAGCGGACGGTTATCCATTGCTGACGGCAACCGGAATCCAAAGTCTACCAAGGTCTGCTTTCTCGAACGGTCTCCGGCATACATACCCCGGATCTGTGGAACCGTAATATGCGACTCATCAATGATCATCAGGAAATCATCCTTGAAAAATTCCAATAAGGTATTCGGTGTTGCGCCCGGCTCCAAGCCTGCCAACGGTCTGGAATAATTCTCAATACCGGAGCAGAATCCGGTCTCCTTAAGCATCTCCATGTCAAAATGTGTCCGCTCACTGATCCGCTGTGCCTCTAACAGCTTATCATTTTCCTTGAAGTACGCAACCTGAGCATCACATTCCGCCTCGATCTCCTTCACCGCACGCTCAATCTTATCCTGCGCCACTACATAATGGGATGCAGGAAAGATAAATGCACAGTTAATACCACGTTTGACCTCTCCTGTCAACGGATCGAATTCCACCATCCGGTCAATCTCATCTCCAAAAAACTCCACCCGGATCGCATCCTCAAACGTAGATACCGGAAGAATCTCTAACACATCCCCATGCACGCGAAATGTTCCCCGCTTGAAATCCATCTCGTTCCGCTCATACTGAATATCAATCAGATCTGAGATCAACTGCTCCCATTCATAGGACATCCCGGTTCGCAATGTCAGCATCATATTCTCATAATCTTCCGGGGAACCAATACCATAGATACAGGACACCGAAGAAATGACAATAACATCCTTGCGTTCGATCAATGCTGCTGTCGCAGAATGACGCAGCTTATCAATCTCATCATTGATAGAAGAATCCTTCTCTATATAAGTGTCCGTCGATGGCACATATGCCTCCGGCTGGTAGTAGTCGTAGTACGATACAAAATATTCGACTGCATTTTCCGGAAAGAATTCCTTGAACTCACTGTATAACTGTGCCGCTAACGTCTTATTATGTGCAATGATCAATGTTGGTTTATTCAATTGTGCAATAACATTTGCCATGGTAAATGTCTTACCGGAACCGGTCACACCAAGCAGCGTCTCAAACTGGTTGCCTTTCTTAAATCCATCCACCAACTCCTCAATGGCTCTTGGCTGGTCTCCGGTTGGTTCAAATTCCGAATGAAGTATAAATTTATCCATCCTTTTCCTCCTAATCTATCCCTTCCAGCTCCGCCCGGAACATGATCCGTCTCGTTCCCCGCAGCTTATCAAACTGTATATCATAGGTCTGCGCCGGACAATCCACTGCTACAACCGTACCCTCACCAAATACCTTGTGTACCACCCGGTCACCCTCTGCAAACATCACTTTCGGAAGCATCTGTTCACCGGCACCGGATGATACAATCCGGCTTCCATTGATGCATTCCAACTGAGTCGCATCCATATCCCCTAAGAACACGGACTGCTTCGCACTATATCCAGTATCCTTATTCTCATAGGAACTTAAGTAAAGCATATTCTTGGCACGGGTCATCGCCACATACAATAGCCTGCGTTCCTCTTCTAGTTCGTCCTCATTTCTAAGACGGTAACTTGGAAACTGTCCATCCACTAACCCCGGCACAAATACCGTATCAAACTCCAGACCCTTTGCAGTATGTATCGTCATCACCCGCACTACATCATGCTTTGTATCATCATCCTGCGCCGTAAATAATGCAAAATGACTTAACAGATCCTCTAATGGCAGTATCTCCTGATTCTGTTCTTCTAATGCATGTATCATACTGACAAGTTCCGAAACATTATCTAACCGGGTCTGATCAATATCCTGTTCAAGCGACACACGCAGTCCCATGTCTAAACAACGATTGGCAATGTCTGTACAGGAATACTGCTGATATGTCTCATGCAATTCCTTCACATTCTGATAGTAAGTGATCACCGATTCTTTCTTATTCTCTCCGGATTCAATACATTGTCCCAAAGCTTCAAACAATGAAATTCCGTGCTTCCCGGCATACTGCTTCAACTGCTCCACGGATTTCTTACCAAATCCTCTTCTTGGTCTGGATATCGTATATGTCAGATCCATATCCCTCAGATTATATACCAGACGCAGATAGGCAAGTACCGTGCGAATCTCCTCACTCTCATAAAACTTCGCCCCACTCAATATCTTATACGGAACCTTCTTCTTAATAAATGCTTCCTCAAGTGAGCGCGTCTGGGATGCCGCCCGAACCAATACTGCATGATCCCGATACGGAAGATTCCTCTCTCTGTCCTGTAGAATCACATCCGCGATCCACTCTGCCTCTTCCCGCTCGGTTCTCGGACAGTTATAGACCGGCTTGCCGCCGTCAGCCCGGTTGCTGATCATTACCTTATCAATCCGGTTCTGATTTGCTTTAATCAGCGATCCCGCCGCCTTGACCACCTGCGGTGTACTCCGGAAATTCTCCGTTAATGCATAATCCTGCACATCCTCAAAATCTTCATCAAAACCAATCATAAATGACGGATCGGATCCTCTCCATGTATAGATATTCTGATCATCATCCCCAACAACAAACAAATTCCCATATAGACCACTTAATATCTTCAACAGCTCATTCTGCTTATAATTCACATCCTGATACTCATCACAAAGCAGATACTGGCAACGTTCCTGCCATGTCCGTCTCGCATCCTCATAATGACTCAATATATATAACGCAAAGTTAATAATATCTTCAAAATCCAACGCATAATTATCGCATTGTCTCTTCAGATAATGGTAAAATACTCTCTCATTGGTATCTGTTGCCGTTGCTAACTTCTCCTTCAAAGCAGTCTTGCCGGAACCCATCATCAATTCCACATATCCTAACATCTGCTTACTTGCATCTACAAATTCCATCAACTGTCTGGCAGTGTTATCTTTCATGGAAATGCCAAGTTCTTCTGCCACTTCCCGGATCATATCAATCTCTGCCTTCTTGTCTAAGATCGTAAATGTCTTCGGAAAAGACATGCGGTGAATCTCTTCCTTCAATATATGATTGCAAAAACCATGAAATGTTCCCGTAAAACTATTACAGTTATCTCCCACAATCTTCTTCAGCCGCTGCTTCATCTCTGCTGCCGCCTTATTCGTAAAGGTAAGTGCCACAATGGATGCCGAATCAATATAAAGTTCGGTGATCAGATATGCCATCCGGTACGTCAATACAAATGTCTTACCGGATCCCGGCACCGATGCAACCCGGATATATCCTTCCGTTGCATGAATAATATCCAATTGTTCCTTCGTCACTTTGTCCGGCAGTTGCATGTGTATCCTCCGATTCGAAATCTCATTTGTATTTATTGTACTATATAATACCAAAAAAGTACAGAACAAACATTCGATTT
>HF987890.1:244-661 GCA_000431135.1 Clostridium sp. CAG:590 | reverse complement strand
ACGAAATTGCGACGGACTAAATGTGTCTGATAAGAGCTTTAAAGTGTTGAAGGTTGACAATAATAAGATAACACTGGAAGAGGAGCTGTGATATGAAATATTTGTGGACAGAAGATACCGGCGCAGAACTTCACTTCTGGAAATTGGTTAATCAACTTTTCTTTGATGATGCACTTGTGGTCGAAAGTAAAGAAAGCAATCAGGGCTTATTGGATGCATTGACAGAGATAGACATTAAAGAGGACGATAAGTATTATATTTCGTTTGACTATGTGGTTGATAATCAGGATATTCGTAATAAGTATCGTATGTTGAAATCAATAGCAGATAAGGCAGAAGGAAAGATCGTAATTCTGGATATGATTTGTTTTGAATACCTGATCCTTGCTTTTGATAAGCTTGTGGCATGGACAGGCA
>HF987890.1:0-139 GCA_000431135.1 Clostridium sp. CAG:590 | reverse complement strand
ATGATGAGAAGACATTACAGTATTTGGCAGGTTTTAAGAGATACTCTACAGAGCGTGTGATGAAATCATTGATGGGTGAATTTACACAAAACGAGAAGTGGTCCGTTAAGGGGGCACTTATGGGCGAGTGTTGGTATAA
>HF987889.1:366-526 GCA_000431135.1 Clostridium sp. CAG:590 | reverse complement strand
CTGGTATTTCTCCACTTTCGAAGACAATTCATAATATGTCTGCTCATCTTCATTCAACTGATTGCTTTCCTGCAGATATTCTTTTACTTCACATACTCCCGCATAAGAATCTTCCCAATTCTGAAACTGAAACAAGTTTGCGATACCAGCACTACCTGTT
>HF987889.1:0-229 GCA_000431135.1 Clostridium sp. CAG:590 | reverse complement strand
GCTTTCTGTCCCCGGAAATCGTTACAGTAGATACTGGCTGTATGTTATGTTCATACCCATCTTCCAGATTGTACTGAAACAAATTCAAAAACTCGCCTTCCTGAATCTGATAATCACATCCAAAATCCCGGTTTATTTCTGTCACAGGAAGGTAATTAAAAACATCATCTCTGATATAGGGAAGCTGAATGACCTGTTCTACAGTAACACCATTTTTCTCCAATATATG
>HF987888.1:29440-37530 GCA_000431135.1 Clostridium sp. CAG:590 | reverse complement strand
TCTCCCTTACGCTGTGCAAGGGAAGTAATGTTTAGTGGATGTGTTCGGCGTCTAATAATTTGTTGACTGCGGATAAGAGTGCACATACAGATGCATCAATAATATCGTTCTTGATGCCACAGCCCCATGTTGTAATTCCGTTATTGTCTTCTACGCCGACGTAAGCACAGGCCTGTGAATTAGAGCCGCGCTCTAAAGCGTGTTCTTCGTAAGTGGTAAGTTTGAAATCAACGTTGAAATGCTTTTTGATCGCATTTGCAACGGCATCCAAACGTCCGTTACCGGAACCGTGATATATTTTTTGTACATCATTTCGCTTGATGGTAAGTTCGGTTGAGATAACACCATTTCCTTCCTGTACGAAATGACATTCATCCAGTTTGATCGCGGTTTTAATATTAACGTACTGGTTATTAAAGATACCAAGAATCTCTTCCGGTGTTAATTCCTTGTGTAAATGATCGGAAACATTTTTAACTGCATAACCAAGATTTTCACGCATCTTGGCAGGAAGATTGAATCCGTAGCTTCTTTCGAGAATATAACCGATTCCACCTTTTCCAGACTGGGAGTTGATGCGGATGACATCTCCTTCGTATTCTCTGCCAACATCATGTGGATCAAGTGGAAGATAAGGAACCGTCCAATCCTTTAACTGTTTGTCTTCGCGCCACTTCATGCCTTTGGCAATCGCATCCTGATGAGAGCCGGAGAATGCGGCAAATACTAACTTACCGGTGTAAGGAGAACGCTCATATACATGCATTCCGGTTACATCTTCGTATAACTCAGTGATTTCCGGTAAATTACTGAAATCAAGATGTGGGTCTACACCATGTGTGTACATATTCATGGCAAGTGTGATGATATCTACATTACCGGTACGCTCACCATTTCCGAATAATGTACCTTCAATACGGTCTGCACCGGCTAATACACCAAGCTCTGCATCTGCAACACCACAACCTCTGTCGTTATGTGGGTGAAGAGAAAGGATGACATTCTCTCGCATTGCAAGGTTCTTACTCATGTACTCGATCTGGCTTGCATACACATGAGGTAATGACATTTCAACAGTAGCAGGCAGGTTGATGATTACTTTATTATCAGCAGTTGGCTGCCATACATTGATAACGGCATTACAAACCTCTAATGCATAGTCTACTTCGGTTCCGGTAAAGGATTCCGGAGAATATTCAAACTGATAATTGCCGCCGTCCTGTTTCGTTAAATCTAATAACATCTTAGCACCGTCAATGGCAATCTGCTTGATCTCTTCTTTGGATTTTTTGAACACCTGTTCACGCTGTGCTAAAGAAGTAGAGTTGTATAAATGAATGACAGCGTGTTTACAACCTTTAACAGCTTCAAATGTTTTCTGAATAATATGAGGTCTTGCCTGAGTAAGTACCTGAACAGTTACATCATCCGGAATCAGATTCTGGTCGATCAAAGCACGAAGAAAATCATACTCTGTCTCGGAAGCAGCGGGGAAACCAACCTCAATTTCCTTAAAACCTACTTTTACTAACATTTTGAAGAATTCAATCTTTTGCTCTAAGCTCATCGGAACGATCAAAGCCTGATTGCCGTCCCGAAGATCGACAGAACACCATGCAGGTGCATCCTCGATATATTCCTTTTTTGCCCAGTCTAAACATTCCACGGGTGGCATAAAATAATTTCTCTTGTACTTGGTTGCATCCATCATAATACTAATACCTTCCTTTCAATAAACTATGTTTTTGTTGGATATATCGCATCGTGCAGTAAAAATTCAGGGGTTGTATGTGGCATATAAAAAGCCCTACGTCTCCCTCTAAGAGACGTAAGGCTATTACCTACGCGGTACCACTCTAATTCATACATCGTTGTATGCACTCATTGCAGATACGGACAATCATCGTCGTATATCCTCCCTAATATAACGGTTGGGTTCCGGCTACACCTACTGACAAGTTATCGTCTGTTCAGTGAGCTACTCAAAGGCGAGTTCAAATTCCTTCTGCAACTGCTTCGCACCAACCAACAGTTCTCTGAATACTTCCGAAATTCTACTATTCCTTATCACAGTATTTCATATTCTGTATCAAATTTCCAAGTAAAGTAACCTTATCACATTCTAAATCGCATGTCAACCGTAAATCAAAAGAAATGCCTGACACCGTAAATCAAAAGAAATGCGGAAACGGTAGTAGGTACAGATTCCTTTTTGGCATTTGTATTGAATTCTCGAATATAGGATTGTTATAAGAAAAGAAATAATAATGATATACAAAAAAGAAAGCATTTCATATAATTTAGACAATAAAAACAGAACATTTGGGGTGCGATAGCAGAAAGGAGAACAGATATGTATCTTGTGTTTGATGTAGGCGGAACTACCATTAAGTATGCATGGATGAAATCAGACGGAACGATAGATGAGAAAGCTAAGATTCCGACACCGGTTAAGCCGGGACAGACAATTGATGATTTTGTGGAAGTGATTGGCAATATATATGATTGTTATAAGAACCGGGATCATATAGATGGGATTGCAATGGGGCTTCCGGGACAGGTTGATATTGAAAATGGTATTGTGTATGGAGGTGGAGGAATCCGCTATATGCATAATGTACATTTAATGGATCTGGTGAGCAGGCGGTGTGATGATGTTCGGGTATCCCTTGAAAATGATGGTAAATGTGCAGCATTAGCCGAGGTGTGGCTTGGAAATGCCAAAGATGTAGATGATGCGTATGTATTGGTATTCGGCACCGGAATTGGTGGAGCTATGGTCAAGGACAGGAGAATCCACAGGGGCAAACATTTATTAGCCGGAGAGGTTTCTTACGTTTTTGAGAAACTGGAGAGAAAAGATCTTCCAAGAATTCAACCGGGAGAGCAATTAGGCGTGTATGAGGCAGTTGAAAAGTTGCCATTTACATGGTCCGCTGTTTCAGCAACCGGTTCCGTATGTTTTCATTATGCTAAGAAAAAAGGTCTGCCTTTTGAAGAGGTGACCGGTGAGAAAATATATCAGTGGGCAGGAGAAGGCGATGAGGACGCACTGGATATGCTGGAAGAGATGTATTTCAGCATTGCAAAGCAGTGTTGCAATCTGTATGTGATCTATAATCCGGAGGTCATTCTGATCGGAGGAGGAATCAGTGCAGAGCCGGCATTTATTGAGGGTATCCAAAGATACATTGACCAGATAAAGCCGTTGTCAATGGTATTTAATGATATTCGGATTGATGTCTGCAAGTTTCGCAATGATTCAAATCTGCTTGGTGCATTATACAACTTTAAGCAGATATATGAAGAAGTATAGAGGATAACAAGGTATGAAATGACAGATAGTCGCGATATCAGGTTGTTAAGAAAAACAAAGATATAATAGGAGGATTTCATTATGTTAATTACAAAGAACAAACCATTACCGGAGAATTTCTTATGGGGGGCATCTACGAGTGCTTATCAGGTGGAAGGTGCAAACCTTACACACGGTAAAGGTCCTAGTGTGCAGGATATTAAGAAAGTGCCGGAAGGAACAAGTGAATTAGATGTTTGTGCAGATTTTTATCATCATTACAAAGAAGATATTGCGTTGATGGCAGAGATGGGATTTAAGACTTTCCGTTTTTCTGTTGCATGGAGTCGTATTCTTCCAGAGGGAACCGGTGCTGTGAATCAGGAAGGAATTGATTTTTATAATGATGTGATCAATGAGTGTCTGAAATATAACATTGAACCATTAGTTACGATGTTCCATTTTGATCTGCCGGCAGCTTTGGAGAAGAAGGGTGGCTGGTCAAGAAGAGAGAGCGTGGATGAGTTTGTCAACTTTGCTAAGATCTTATATGAGAACTATGGGGATCGTGTAAAATACTGGCTCACAATCAATGAACAGAACATGCTTACCTTAGTAGGTGATGTCATCGGAACCTGTAATATGGAAGGTGTTACGAATAAGTATAAGAAGTTATATCAGGAGAATCACCATATGCTGCTTGCACAGGCAAAGGCAATGAAGCTTTGTCATGATATGGTACCTGGCGGTAAGATCGGACCTGCTCCGAATATCTCCCTGATCTATCCGGCAAGCTGTAAGCCCAAGGATATCTTAGCAGCACAGAACTTTAACGCAATCCGTAACTGGTTATATTTGGACATGGCAGTATACGGAAGATATAACAACCTTGTATGGAAATTCCTTGAAGAACATGATGCCATTCCACAGATGGAAGAAGGCGATATGGACATCATGAAGGAAGGACATCCGGATTTCATTGGATTTAACTATTATTCTACGGCAACGGTTGAGTGGGATGATGGAAGTGCAGTTGCAGAATCCGGCGATCAACAGGCGGGGGCTTCTGAACCGGGCGTATACCGCAATTACGCCAATCCGAATCTGCTTCGTACGGAGTTTGGCTGGGAGATCGATCCGGAAGGTTTCCGTGCAACGATTCGTGAGATCTACAGCCGTTATCATTTACCAATGANCCCCCCAGCCGTTATCATTTACCAATGATCATTACGGAAAATGGTCTTGGTGCATATGATAAGTTGACAGAGGATGGAAAGATTCATGATAATTACCGGATTGAATACCTTCGTAAACATATTGAACAGATCAAACTTGCCGTATCAGAGGGTGAAGAGATGATGGGATATTGTCCGTGGTCGGCAATCGATCTGGTATCTACCCATGAAGGTGTTGTGAAACGTTATGGATTCATTTATGTCAATCGTGATGAATTTGATCTGAAAGATATGAAACGTTATCGTAAAGATTCTTTCTACTGGTATAAGAAAGTGATCGAGACAAATGGTGAAGATCTGACTGATTGATAATAGCCGTTGAAAAATCAGATTTCATAGATTATAATAGGATATGAAGTTTGATGACAGAGGTACGGAATTATGAGACAACAGAGCAGACAATTTATCATATATCTGTTGTTAGCGGTTTTGATCGTAACGGCAGGAGGACTTGGCTTAGATGAGAAACGTCAGGTCTTTTTGTCGTATCATCAGGGGAATGAGAGTACTCTTTCAAAGCAAGCATTTACCATCAGTAATGATTTGCATTCCTTAGAACTCCGGGATAATACTTCTGCATTTACGACGATTCGTGGAATAAAAGAGAGTAAGAATACACAATCCGAAGCAGGCAGACTGTTACTTGTTTTGTTGTTTGTTATATTTGCAGGAGGTTTTCGGTGTATCCGCCGGTTCTGTATGCAATGTGCAGGAAGTTCGTTGCTGCATCGGATGCAACTGGTTCGATTTATACACGATATGGACGGAAAGAAACGTTATGCCGTCAGCCAGTGAAAGGGGACTGGTAATGGCATATTTGTAATAGAATAGGAAACGGTCATCTTTCATTGGCTCATTCAGACTATAATCAGATAGAAAGAAAAGGAGTTAATGGATTATGAGTGATATATTAGGATGGCTTGTTGTTATTATCGGTGGAGGATTTAGTCTTATTGTATGTTTGTACATGGTATTATCTTTGATTGGAATGGTTGCATATAAGATTTACCGGAAGGTTCGCTTTCATGCGTCCTTATATGATTAATATAAGGAGGTAAGAAAGATGGATATTCTTGTAATTGTTATGGGTGTGATCGCTGTCGTTGTCGGTGTTGCCGGTTTTTTGAGTGAACATGGAGGCATTGGCAAGAAAGAAGACAATACCGCCGATAAGGCAGAGCAGTAATATTATGCAGGGTTTTTTGCGTTATGGCAGAAGACCCTGTTTTTATTGCGAAAATATAAAATTTAAGGAATTTTTAAGAAAATTATTATAGTTTTTTTAAAGGAATGAGATTATAGTAGACCATGTCAACAAGAAATGAGGAAGGAATCGGGAAGATGGAAACCATATTAGTTGTAGATGATAACAGAGATATTGTATTTTCTGTAAGTGAATTATTAAAGTACGAAGGCTATACCATTGAGAAGGCCTACGATGGTATGGAGGCATTAGATGTTCTGGAAAGAAAACAGATTGATCTGATCTTACTCGATGTTATGATGCCACGGCTAAATGGATTATCCACTTTAATGAAGATCCGTGAGACAAAACAGATTCCGGTCATCATTTTATCTGCCAAGACAGAGGAAAGTGATAAAGTATCCGGACTCATTATGGGGGCAGATGATTATATCAGTAAACCGTATAATCCGGGAGAACTGATCGCCAGAGTGAAAGCGCAGCTCCGACGTTATAAGATGTGGAGCGGTGGCGCGCCCAAAGAAGATGAAGATATGATCGTGAATGGCGGTCTGGTGTTAGACCGCAGACAGAGAATTGCGATTGCAGAAGGAACGCAGGTGCGGCTGACTGCAAAGGAATACAGCATTTTGGAATTATTGATGGAACATATCGGACAAGTCTTTTCTGCAGAGCAGATCTATGAACGGGTGTGGAAAGAGGATGCGGATTACAGTGTGGAGAATACGGTTATGGTACATATCCGGCACATTCGGGAAAAGATTGAGATTGATACTAAGAATCCAAGATATGTAAAGGTGGTGTGGGGAATTGGATACAAAATGGAAAAACAATAAGAGTATAATAAAAGAATTTTTGAAAAATAATTACAAATTATTCATAGCGGTTGTGCTAATGGTGATAGGATGTATTTTTTTCTATGCCCTTCTGATGTATCATTCCTATTATGTGACGACAGATGCATGGCTGCTGACGGTATGTGGGAATGTTGCATGGCTTTTGGGAGAGGCTTTGTTATGGAGTGGTATCATAAGATACAAATTAAAGGATTTTCTACCGGAAGATGAGACATGCTATGAGCAATGGAAACAAAGGAAGAAGCAGCATATCCAAAGATTGCAGATCATATCCCTTGTGGAATGGATAATTGCATGCGCGTACTTGTTTCTTTTAACATACGAGAGACGTTATGGTGGTTATTATTCGGTATCCAATTATGCATCCGGATATGCGATGATCATTACGGTGTTGAACCAGTACATTGCATGCAGATGGGCGATATCCCATGAAATGCAGCGCAAGATGGATGACTGTATGCAGTATATGGCAAATGTAAGCAAAGAGCGGATTGATCAGGCGTTAGAGATTGAACGCGAAGGGCTTAAGAAGGCAATGGAGATAGAACGGCAAAGTATGGAAAAAGTGTCACGAAGTGACCAGTTGCGGATTGATCTGATTACCAATGTATCCCATGATCTGAAGACACCACTTACGTCCATGGTTGGTTATATGGAGCTGATGCGTAAGGAAGAATTAAATGATACCGTACGCGATTATCTGGATGTCATTACAGATAAGGCTGCCAAACTGAAAGAGATGATCGAGAGTTTGTTCTCACTGGCGAAGGCAAGCAGCGGGAATGTTGAGTTTCACATGGAAACATTGGAATTGAACCGTCTGGTAGAGCAGATTTACGGAGATATGGAGGATAAGATTGCGGATAGTGGATTGGAGATAGTAACAAGCCTAACAGAGCTGGATACCAGGCTGGGATCAGATAACATGTATCTATACCGGATCTGCCAGAATCTGCTTGAGAATGCATTGAAATATTCTGCAAAAGGAACCCGTATATTTGTCAAGACATTCTATTGTTCCGGTATTATGGGAGATCGGCTATGTTTAGAAGTGACGAACACGGCGGGATATCCGATGGACTTTCAGAAGGAAGATATTATTGAACGGTTTGCAAGAGCGGATCGATCCAGAACAACAGAGGGAAATGGGTTAGGACTTGCCATTGTGAGTACATACGCCAATGCTTTGGGCGGAGCATTTGATATTGATATTGACTGTGACCAGTTTAAGGCGAAGGTGACATTTCCTATTACGGAAAAAGAGGAGACAGAGACATGCGAAGAAGACGGATTAAGCAAATAATTTTATTTATGTTGCTGCATCTGATTACGCTTTTTATATTGCTATTACCATTGCAACAGGGACATTTCTTCGGAACGAACGGAGATTGGTACAGTCAGCATATTGCAATTGCGGACAGCCTGCGAAAAGCAATGCTGCAAAGCAGAAGCCTGGTACCGCAGTTTATCGAACTTGGCGGTGGAAGCAGTATTTATGA
>HF987888.1:0-29414 GCA_000431135.1 Clostridium sp. CAG:590 | reverse complement strand
GTATTATGGGTTGCTACGGCCGGATATATTGATATCCTGTCTGTTCCCGAAGATAGAAATGAAATATTTTATTGCAGGCTATGCCATCCTCGGTGTGCTGGCAAGCGTAGATCTTTGTTATATCTGGCTGCGTAAAAAACATATGGAGAAGATGTTTGCCATTATCGGTGCCGTATTTTTGGGAACTGCGACCTGTTTCTTTCATGCACACCATCAGATCATGTTCGTAAACTATATGCCATATTTCATTCTGACATTGATCGGGGTAGATCATCTGATTGATAAAAAACATTATGGCATGTTGACAATCGGGTTGTTCTTTGTATATATACACAGTTTTTATTATGCGATTGCCTGTCTGTTTGCGGCAGCCTGCTATTTCTTTTACCGCTTGGGAAATGAGAGCTGGTTTCAGGAAGAACTCAATGAAAAACAATATAAAAAAGCCTTTACTGACATGATGCAGTATGTTGGAAGAGCCGCATTTGCAGTATTTCTTTCCATTGGAATGGCGGCAATCTTATTACTGCCGATGGGACTGGATATATTATCTACCAAAAAAGATGGCGGAAGTTTTGTTTCAAAAACGATCTTGCCGATAGATGGTCAGTTGAGTGGTCTGTTATATTCTCCGTATGGATGTGGTCTGACCATGATTGCTTTGTTTGTATTGGTCAATAATCTGTTTCGGAAGGGAAGACGTTTTTTTTCAGGACTGTTATTGTTTATCATGTTATGTCCGGCAGTATCATACGTACTCAATGCATTTTTATATGCCAGAGGGAAGATACTGATTCCGTTTGTAGTATTGATCGTGTATCTGATGGCAGAGATGATGCAGGATATATTTCATGGGGAACGTGTCCGGATAGCGGTGCCTCTGCTTGTATGCCTTGTATTTGCAATATGCAATAAGAAAATGACGGCATTAGCGTGTATAGATGTGGCAATTCTGACAATCTGGATTGAGATCATGAACCATTCAACGTGCCGGTTTCGAAAAAAAGCATTTTGGCTTGTATTACTTATGCCGCTTGCGGTATCGATCGGTCTCTCTATGAGCGGTTCTTATTTAAAGGAGATTTGCAGCCGGTTGAAGATTAATACTTATGTAGTTTATCTGGATAATTCAGATGAAAGACAACGGCATATTTCCGACGAACAGATTCAGGAGGTGGTAACAGACTCCCGATATCGGTTTGATATAATCAGCAATAATTTTGTAAATAGTAATCTGCTTGCAAGCAGCCGGTGCGGAAGAACTTCCATGTATTCTTCTGTTACGAATGCGGATTATGCAGATTTTTATTACAATACGATGCATAATCCAATCGGTGTAAACAACAGAGTTGCATTAACGCCTGGGTATAATCCGTGTTTCTCTTATTTTATGGGAATCCGGTATATAGTAACCGGAAAACATCAGATCCCGGATGGTTACGACAGTATATTGGAAAATGGAAAATATATAGTGGCGGAAAATGAGAATGTACTGCCGGTTTGTTATGGTACAACCAATATTATGACGGAAAGTACCTATGAACAGCTTGGCTTTCCGGAAAATATGGTGGCGTTGTGCCAGAATGTTGTAGTCAAAGGCATGGGAAGGTCTTCCAATCAGCGGGAGGCAGATGCATACCGAAAGGCAAAGCAGGAGGTGAAACAACGGAATATACAAACATTTTTTACAGAAAAGTCCTTTGGTGAATTTTTGAAAGTCAGTCAGAGCGGGAAAACAGCATTGGAGTTTACCAATTCAGTACGATCCCATTTTCTTGTGTTAGAGTTTGATGTTGACAGGAGAGACGGAAGAGAGGTACGCATTGAGATCAATGGTGTTGTGAACAAACTATCGGCAGATTGGGCACCATATCCAAATGGAAATGAACATTTTGTATATGTATTGCCAATCAAGGATGGAACCAAAAAACTAAAGGTGACTGCAGGAAAGGGATATTATCAGATAAAGAATGTGTCTGCATATCTGGTTGAAAAAAAGGCGGTGGCTAATGACAGTGTGATCTTACCGGAGATAACAGAAAACAAACAGGATGGAAGTACGATCTTTGAGGGAATGATCACGATGGATCAGAGAGGATATTTTGTTACATCTTATCCGTATCGTGACGGATATCATGTAATACTGGATGGAAAAGAAGTGACTGCCCGGAAGGTTAATACGACATTCGTAGGAATTCCGGTGACCGAGGGAACACATGAGATATCAATCTGTTATGTGGTACCCGGATATTTTATGGGACTTACGATATCCATTATCAGTATATTGTGTTTTGCAATGGCAATGGTGTATGAATGGAGTGAGACGTTTCGAAATCATTCGGAACAACAGGAAGATTTAGGGTTGACAGAGACAACATGATATGTTACATTTAGTTTAATGATACGGTATGTAACTTATTCGAACGAGTGAGGCATTAACTGTACATGAATATTTTTGGATGTTTATGTGTGTTAATGCCCTTTTTTTATTTCTATTTTTACTAATTCAGGGTTTCACCCGAATAACACAGAATATCCCGGTACACAATAATCAAAAGAAAAGGAGAATGCATATGAAAGACAAGATTTTTGGTGTATTACAAAGAGTTGGAAGATCTTTTATGCTTCCAATCGCAATTCTTCCGGTAGCTGGATTGTTACTTGGATTAGGAAGTTCATTTACAAATGAAACAATGTTAGAGACGTATAATCTGACAAAGATAATGGGACAGGGAACCATTTTAAATGCGATATTCCAGGTTATGAGTGATGCCGGTAATATTGTATTTGCTAACCTGCCGATCATATTTGCTATGGGTGTGGCAATTGGTATGGCGAAGAAGGAAAAAGAGGTTGCGGCATTGGCAGCGGCAATTGCTTTTTTCATCATGCACGCATCAATCAGTGCGATGATCAATATTAACGGCGGAGCAGAGAATATGTTAGAGGGTGCAACCATATCTGTATGTGGAATTACCTCTTTGCAGATGGGTGTATTCGGAGGTATTATCGTAGGACTTGGCGTTGCAGCACTGCATAATAAGTTTTATAAGATTGAGTTACCACAGGTATTATCATTCTTTGGCGGAACACGGTTTGTGCCGATCATCTGTGCATTGGTGTATACGTTTGTTGGTATTCTGATGTTCTTTGTATGGCCGGTGATCCAGCAGGGAATCTATGCAGTCGGCAATGTAGTGCTCAATTCCGGATATGCAGGAACATGGGTATATGGTTTCATGGAGCGTATTTTGATTCCGTTTGGACTGCATCATGTATTTTACCTTCCGTTCTGGCAGACAGGTGTCGGCGGAACAATGGAAGTGGCAGGTCAGATGGTAGAAGGTGCACAGAATATATTCTTTGCACAGTTAGCAGATCCGAGTGTAAAACATTTTGCAGTATCTGCAACAAGATTTATGTCCGGTAAATTCCCGCTTATGATCTTTGGTCTGCCTGGAGCTGCACTTGCAATGTATAAGACGGCGAAAGATGACAAGAAAAAAGAGGTGGGAGGATTGTTATTGTCGGCAGCACTTACTTCTATGCTGACCGGTATTACAGAACCGCTTGAATTCACATTTTTGTTTGTAGCACCGATTCTTTATGGTATCCATTGTGTATTTGCGGGACTTGCATATATGTTGATGCATATTTGTAATGTTGGTGTCGGCATGACGTTTTCCGGCGGCTTGATTGATATGACCTTATTTGGTATAATGCAAGGAAATGCAAAGACAAACTGGATATGGATCGTGATTGTAGGTGTGGCTTATTTCGTTGTTTACTACTTCTTATTCAGCCTGTTGATCCGTAAGATGGATCTGAAGACTCCGGGACGTGGTGAAGAGGATGAAGAAGTGAAGCTTTATCGTCGAAGTGATGTGGAAGCAAAGAAGAATGGAGAACATGGCGGGGCATCGATTGATGATCCGGTATCACAGGATATCTGTAACGGACTTGGCGGTAAGAAGAATATTTCGGATGTGGACTGTTGTGCAACCAGACTCCGTTGTACTGTATTTAAGCCGGAACTGGTGAATGATACATTGTTAAAATCAACCGGAGCATCCGGTGTGGTGCATAAAGGAAATGGTGTTCAGATCATTTATGGTCCAAAAGTAACCGTGATCAAGTCGAATCTGGAAGATTATCTGGAAACAGCATCGAATGAAGAATATCATGCAAGTGCTGCTGAGAAGATACACGAAGAGGAGGCTTCCGGTGATGGTACCCGGAAGGCACAGAAGGTAATTAAGACGGTTATGATCGCAAGCCCGATTACCGGAGTCGCAGCACCGTTATCAGATACTCCGGACGAAGTATTTTCTAACAAGATGTTAGGAGATGGAGCGGCGGTAACACCAGTTGATAATATTGTAAGAGCACCGGAAGATGGCGAGGTTCCATTTGTGTTTGATACCAAACATGCAATCGGATTTATGACAGAGTCCGGAATCAGTTTGTTGATCCATGTTGGAATTGATACCGTTAAATTAGACGGAAAAGGCTTTGAAGTATTTGTTGAGAATGGCCAGAAAGTCAAAAAAGGTGAGCCAATGATGAAATTGGATCTGGATTACCTGAAAGCAAATGCGCCGTCTGTCATGTCACCGGTAATATGTTCAGAAATGGAAGAGAACCAAAAGGTACGGCTTATTAAGACCGGAGATATTCAGGCGGGAGATACGTTATTTGCCGTAGATTTTTATGAATAACAGGTAGGAGAAAGGCATCAGGGGGTTTAGGATGTATCGAGTAGAAAAAGTGTTGAACCATAATGCAGTCATAGCAATTCATGACGAGAATCATGGCGAGTATCTGCTTATGGGAAAAGGAATTGGATTTGGCAAGAAGATCAATGAACGAATGGAGACAAGAGATACCGATACGGTATATTCGTTACAGGAATCGACGGAACGGGGTGATTCCGAAGAACTTGCAAAATCCATATCCCCTGTTTGCTTAGAAGTTGCAGACGAGGTACTGCGACAATCAGAGAAGACGTTTGGAAGAGTAGATCGCAATATGTTGTTTCCGATGGCAGATCACATCGAATATGCGGTAAAACGTATTCAGAATCATGAACAGATCCGTAATCCGTTAACCGATGATATCCGGGTACTGTTTCATGCGGAATACAAGACAGCAATGTGTATTCAGTCAATCTTACAGGAACGTTTATCCGTTCAGATGGATGAGGACGAGATTGGCTATATTGCACTGCATATTCATTCTGCGATTGAAGATGAAAAAGTATCCCAGGCAATGCAGATGGCGCAGGCCGTACGGCAATGTGTTGCGCTTGTGGAAGACCAGATCGGAAAGCCGATTGATGTATTATCATTGTCGTATAACCGGTTAATGAATCATATCCGTTATATGGTAGTGCGGGCACTAAAAGGAGAAGAACTGAAAGTCAGCATGAATGATTATATGGAGTTGAAGTTCCCGCAGTCTTTTTCCATGGCCCGGATCGTGTGTGATCAGGTAAGTCATGATCTTCGCTGTCAGTTAAGTGAGACAGAGATCGGTTATCTGGCCATGCACATTGAAAGAGTGACCAGTGCGGAATTGGATCAAACGGATTGATGCAAAAAAAGGTTTACAAGAGTAACAGAATTGTGTTATAAGTAATATAACATATTAATAGATTGCAAACCATTGCAAAAGGGGAGTAGTTGCACACGGCCTGGCTGTGTGTTGCAGGATTTCGTCAGTACGGTCAATGACCCGGAACCTGTGAAACAGAGTATGTTTAACGAGACTTTTTGTGTACATATTTGTTGTACACAAAAAGTCTTTCTTTTTTTTAAGAATAAGGAGGAGTCAGTATGAAACAAGTGTATCAGATGGATGTTGATAAGGTGTTTACACAAATGCAGACCAACGAGAAAGGACTTTCGATGCAACGCGCGAAGGAACTCTTGGAAGAAAAAGGAGAAAATGTACTGGAAGAAGGAAAGAAAAAGACAGCGGTGATGGTGTTTTTAGAACAGTTCAAGGATCTTCTGGTAATGATTCTGATCATTGCTGCTATTGTTTCTGCGGTATCGGGTAATGCGGAAAGTACAGTTGTTATATTCGTAGTCATCATTTTGAATGCAATACTGGGAACCGTTCAATACATGAAAGCCGAAAAGTCACTGAATGCGTTAAAGGCATTATCCATGCCATATGCAAAGGTTATACGGGATGGTAAAAAAATGGAGATACCATCAACGGAAGTTGTGCCTGGAGATATTGTAATTCTTGAGGCCGGGGATATGATCGTGGCGGATGGAAGAATTTTTAACAACTATTCTTTGCAGGTAAATGAGAGTGCGTTGACAGGAGAATCGACGAATGTAGATAAAGTGGACTATCGGTTAGAAGAAGATCTTCCGTTAGCGGACCGGCGGAATATGGTATATTCCGGGACACTGGTTACCTATGGACGTGCAGAAGTGGTAGTGACCGGTACCGGTATGGAAACAGAGATGGGGAAAATAGCGGAATTAATGAATCAGGCAAAAGAGAAGAAAACACCACTTCAAAATAGTATGGATGCATTCAGTAAACGATTGGCAACAATTATTATAGTGATCTGTATAGTTGTATTTGGCTTACAGCTCCATCAGGGCACATCATTTCTGAATGCGCTAATGTTTGCGGTTGCATTAGCAGTTGCAGCTATTCCGGAAGCACTTACCTCGATCATTACGATCGTACAGGCGATGGGAACACAGAAGATGGCGGCAGAAGGAGCAATTATCAAACAGCTGAAAGCGGTGGAAAGTCTTGGATGTGTGTCTGTCATTTGTTCGGATAAGACTGGGACACTCACGCAGAACAAAATGACGGTAACGGATGTTTATACCGAGGGACAGATATTAAAACCGGAAGAATTAGATCTTAGAAATTCAACACATCGATATCTGTTATATAATGCCGTGTTAAATAATGATTCGTCGTTACAGGGAGAAAAGGGAATCGGCGATCCGACAGAGTCCTGTTTATTGGTAATGGCACGGAAAGCGTTTGCAGGAGGAACGCTGAATTTTGAGGAAGAAGACATTCGCCGGATGATGCCGAGACTAGGGGAGATCCCATTTGATTCGGAAAGAAAAATGATGAGTAGTCAATATATGGTACATGGAACGGATACGGTATTCACCAAAGGTGCTTTGGATGTATTGATGCCGAAGATTACACGGATACGGGTGAATGGAACTGTGCAGATGATATCGGACAAACAGAAAAATGATATTCTGGCATGTAATGAGCATTTTTCCTGTAACGGACTCCGGGTTCTTGCATTTGTTTATAAAGAAGTAGGGGAAAAGGAAACACTATGTAGCGATTATGAAAATGACTATATATTTGTCGGTTTGACGGCAATGATCGATCCTCCAAGACCGGAGTCGGTGAAGGCGGTATCAGATGCAAAACGGGCAGGAATAAAAACGGTGATGATCACGGGAGATCATAAGGTGACGGCAACGGCGATTGCGAAGCAGATCGGCATTTATGAAGAAGGAGATTATGCAGTTACAGGGGCGGAGCTTGATGTTATGACGCAGGAAGAATTGCAGCAGAAACTGAAACAGATATCGGTATATGCCAGAGTGTCGCCTGAAAATAAGATCCGGATCGTAGAAGCATGGCAGGAGCAGGGAGAAGTTGTAGCAATGACAGGGGATGGAGTAAATGATGCCCCGGCATTAAAGAAAGCGGATGTGGGCGTTGCTATGGGCGTGACAGGAACGGAAGTTTCAAAAGATGCAGCTGCAATGATCTTATCCGATGATAATTTTGCAACGATCATAAAAGCAGTGGAGAATGGAAGGAGTGTATATCGGAATATTCAAAATGCCATCCAGTTTTTATTGTCTGGTAATATGGCTGGAATATTATGTGTATTATACTGTTGTGTTGCGGCACTTCCTGCGCCGTTTGCACCGGTGCATCTGTTATTTATCAATTTGCTGACGGATTCTTTGCCGGCACTGGCAATCGGTACGGAAAAAAGTGACAGGGGATTGCTTGCAGAACAACCGAGAGATACGAAAGAAGGAATTCTGACAGGAAACTTTATATTCCATTTATTTGGATATGGCATGATGATCGCAATTGTTACAATGACAGCATTTTATATTGGATTACAGTCGGATGCAATGACAGCAAGCACCATGGCGTTTGCAACGCTGACGTTGGCAAGATTGTTCCATGGATTTAATTGCAGAGGAAAGAAAATGATATTCCGGTTGGGATTATTTACGAACAAATGGAGTATAGCAGCCTTCCTGGCCGGAGTGGGATTGCTTGGAATTGTTTTGTGGATGCCTGCGTTGAGCGGAGTGTTTGAGGTTTCTGCATTATCGATTGCACAAGCGGGAATGATTGCACTGTTGGCAGCAGTTCCGACGTTATGCATTCAGGTGACACGGACAATTTTAGGCAGAGAGTAAAAAAGAATGACATCATCAGGAATCTGATGATGTCATTTTCTGCATAAGCGTCACGATATTATGAAGGGAATCAATAAATGTTCTGCGTTCTTCTGTAGACAGAGAAGACAGAGAACTTGCAAAACGTTTGTGGTATTCTTCTTTCAATTCTGATAACAATTGAATGCCGGAATTCGAAAGGCTTACATCTAACTGGCGACGGTTTGTATCATGCGTGTTACGGAAAATCAGTTGACGTTTGGCTAATGGCGCAACCGCTCTCGTTGCCTGTTCTCTTGAAATACAGAGGTGATCTGCAAGCTGGCTCATAGAAAGACTCTGTCTCGCAGAGAGAATGAGAAGGATTCGGAGCTGCGTCTTGGTGATCTGTATTTCTTTTAATTCTGTAAAATTATTAAAATATTGAAAATAACTGGGAAGTAATTCTAATAAAGACAGAATTGCTTCTTCTTCGTTATGCTGATTCATGTAAGTAACCATCCTATGTTTTATTCCAATTTATTATATGAGATTTTTCATAGAAATTCAAGATGTCCAATTTATTGGACACTAATTGAAGTAGAATCTGATTATCAGGAAGGAGGAAGTGCTTATGAGCAGATGGATTAGAAGAATATTGACAGTAGGATTATGGATCGGAATATTATGCAGTAATTGTACGGGAATTGTGCAGGGGAAGGAGATGACAGAGGTAACAGAAGTACAGGATTATAAGATGATGTGTGTTCGGTTGATGGAGGGAATGGGGAAGAGACAACGGAAGATGTGTTTCTATTATCCGGGAATCTGTGAGGATATAGCAAAAGATAGGAAGGACAGGTATCATGGGCTGTTTGAGAGAATGGCACGGAAAGACAGCTATTTAGTGGCGAATATTGCAGCAATGAGCATTTTGTATTCGAATGATGCGGATTCCTGTGTGACTTTTTCTGTTACCTACCGAACAACGTTAAGACAGGAGAAGTATGTTGATAAGAAGGTGAAACAACTGACTCGAAGGAAAAGAAGATTGCCACCTCCGTATAAGGCGAAATGGGCAAGAGATTATCTGGTAAGGCATATGCGCTATGATGTAAGCTTGGATTCGGCTTATACAGCACTCCGGTACGGACGGGGGAATTGTATGGCATATACACTGGCATATCTCAGATTGATGCAGGAGATGGGCGTGCCATGCATCTATGTAAGTGGTGAGGAGCATGCTTGGAATATGGTGAAATTACGATCACGATGGTATAGTGTGGATGTGACATGGGATGATGCAACGGACGCGTATTCCTATTTTTTAAAAGGAACAAAAGACTTCAGGAATCACGAAAGAATCCGTTTTGGGTGGAACCGGAAGCAGAGAATGGCAAAGCGCAGATATATTTTTCGGTGAATGCCTAAACCATTTGAAATATCATGGATGTTATGCTACAATAATTTCCGATTGAGATTAATTTCCTATTTAACAAGATGAAGGAGGATATATGCGTGGTTAAGTTATACGAAGGTGGAGCTTATCTTGTGAATGGTACAGAGATCATTCCGGATGGAGCAGATCAGGAACAGGAATTAAAAAGTAAGACAGGAAGTGTGATGTCAAAGGAAGAAGCAGCGAAGAATACGATTGCTTATAACATTTTGAGAGCACATAACACTTCAGAAGATATGGACAATCTTCAGATCAAATTTGATAAATTAACTTCTCATGATATTACATTTGTTGGAATCATTCAGACAGCAAGAGCATCCGGATTAGAGAAGTTCCCGATTCCGTATGTATTAACAAACTGTCACAATTCCCTTTGTGCAGTCGGTGGAACCATTAATGAAGATGATCATATGTTTGGACTTACCTGTGCAAAGAAATATGGTGGTGTATATGTACCTCCTCATCAGGCAGTTATTCATCAGTTTGCAAGAGAGATGTTGGCAGAATGTGGCGCAATGATCTTAGGATCGGATTCCCATACACGTTATGGTGCGTTAGGAACTATGGCGATTGGTGAAGGCGGTGGAGAACTTGTAAAGCAGTTGCTTTGCCAGACATATGACGTTAAGATGCCAGGCGTTGTGGCAATCTATTTAGATGGTAAGCCGGAAGCAGGCGTAGGACCACAGGACGTTGCACTTGCAATTATTGGTGCAGTATTTGCTAATGGTTATGTCAAGAATAAAGTAATGGAGTTTGTGGGACCGGGTGTAGATAACTTAAGTGCGGATTACCGAATTGGTATTGACGTTATGACAACAGAGACAACCTGTCTTTCTTCTATCTGGAAAACAGATGATAAGGTAAAGGATTTCTATGATATCCATGGAAGAAGTGGAGATTATAAGGAACTGAATCCGGGAGCAGTTGCATACTATGATGGAGTTGTATATGTAGATCTCAGCAAGGTAAAACCAATGATCGCAATGCCATTCCATCCAAGTAATACCTATACAATTGAAGAATTAAATGCAAACTTAATGGATATTTTAGAGGATTGTGAGAAACGTGCATTAGTCAGCTTAGACGGTAAGGTTGACTTTACACTGAAGGATAAGGTCAGAGATGGCAAGTTATATGTAGATCAGGGTATTATCGCCGGTTGTGCCGGTGGTGGATTTGAGAATATCTGTGCAGCAGCAGATATCCTGAGGGGTTCTTATATCGGAGCAGATGAATTTACGTTAAGTGTATATCCGGCTTCTACACCGATCTATATGGAATTAGCGAAGAATGGAAGATTGGCAGATCTGATTGAGACAGGTGCGATTGTGAAGACTGCATTCTGTGGTCGTTGCTTCGGTGCGGGTGATACCCCTGCCAATAATGCATTTTCAATCCGTCATTCTACCAGAAACTTCCCGAACCGTGAAGGTTCTAAGGTACAGAATGGTCAGATTTCATCGGTTGCCTTAATGGATGCCCGTTCCATTGCTGCAACAGCAGCGAATAAGGGTTATCTGACAGCCGCAACGGATGTAGATGTGAACTTTACAAATCCGAAGTATTTCTTCGATCAGAATATTTATGCAAATCGTGTATACAATGGTGTTGGCAAGGCAGATCCGAGCGTAGAGATTAAGTTTGGACCGAATATCAAGGATTGGCCGGAGATGGTTGCGTTGACAGACAATCTGGTATTGAAGGTTGCTTCTGTAATCCATGATCCAGTTACAACAACAGATGAGTTGATCCCTTCCGGTGAGACATCTTCTTATCGTTCGAATCCGTTAGGACTTGCGGAATTTACATTGTCCCGTAAAGATCCGGAATATGTAGGCCGTGCAAAGGCAATCCAGGCAGTTGAGAAGGTCAGAGAAGAAGGTAAATGCATGGGCGAGGCTTATCCGGAGATGCGCGAGATCATGCACAAAGTGAAAGAACAGTTCCCGGATGTCTGTGGCGGGAATACCGGAGTTGGTTCTACGATCTTTGCAGTGAAACCGGGAGATGGTTCTGCACGTGAGCAGGCTGCATCCTGCCAGAAGGTACTTGGTGGCTGGGCAAATGTTGCCAAAGAGTATGCAACGAAGAGATATCGTTCTAATCTGATCAACTGGGGAATGTTACCATTCCTGATGCCGGAAGATTATGATTTTGAGATTGATGATTATATCTTTATTCCGGATATTGCCAAAGCTGTCCAGGAGAAGAATGACGATATCAAGGCATATGTCGTGAACAAAGATATGAAAGAACTTACTTTCCATCTTGGAGATCTGACAGACCATGAGCGTGAGATCATCTTAAAGGGTTGTCTGATCAACTATAATCGTGGATAATATGAATGCATTTCATGTATTGTAATTGAAGATTCAGAGGGGTTGTTTTATCAGGGTCAATGAGTAAGAGAAGGCCTAATAAAACAACCTCTTTTCTGTTTAATACTCTTTTAAAGAAATACGGATTGTGCTATAATATATATTATTTTAGAAAGACAGAATCAGGTTTTATGAATAGTAAGAATAAGAAACGAACAATATCAGGCAGTTTTGCAATGCAGGCAACCATATTAGCCGCAGCAAGTGTTATATCGAAGGTTATCGGAATGGTATATAATATACCATTTGCTAATATATTAGGGAAAGCGGGTAACGGATATTATGGAGCGGCTCAGACTGTATATGGATATGTCTGGACGATTGCAGTATTTAGTATTCCAGCTGCGTTATCCAAGCTGATTTCTGAACGAGTGCAGCGTGGGGAGTACCGGAATGTGAAACAGATCTATAAGGGAGCTATGCTATATATGTTAGTGGTTGGTGGAATTGCTTCTTTATTCACTTATATTGTTGCACCGTATATTGTTACGGATAACACGGTGTTGTCGTTAAGAATATTGGCGCCAACCATTTTTATCTCCGGATTTGCCAGTGTATATCGTGGATATTTTCAGGCGTATGGCAATATGGTGCCAACATCGATTTCCCAGATCATTGAACAGGTGATCAATGCAATTGTGAGTATTGTGGCAGCATTAACATTTATTAAATGGGCGGTTATGAATGGACATAGCGAATTATCGGACGTGTATGGAGCTGCCGGAGGAACATTGGGAACCGGTGTGGCAGCAACAGTTAGTCTGATCTATATTGTATGGCTATTCCGCAGACAGCGGGGCACGATAGAGGATAAGATTGCGCAGGATACCACTACGGAGATTCTTTCGTATCGTTCGGTAATTAAGTTGTTATTGATGGTAGCAACGCCGATCATATTGAGCTCCGCAATCTATAATGTGAATGTAATCTTAGATATGACGATATATCAGAAGATGTTACAGTATATGGGAACCGGGAGCGAATTGATTGACGGACAGTATGGATTATATAGCCGGATGTATCTTGTGCTTGCAAATGTACCGATCGCAAGGGCAGCAGCCGTGGGTTCGGCTGTAATTCCGAGTGTGTCGGGAGCCTATGCAGTGGGCGATAAGGAAGGCTGCAATCGCAAGATTCAACAATCTTTGCAATTGGCAATGGTGCTTACAATTCCATGCGCAGTTGGATTTGCGGTTTTAGGTAAACCGATTGTCCGGTTAGTGTATTATAGTTTATCGGCAACGGATACGACGATGGTATCGAATCTGTTGTTGATCGGTGGCATTTCGATTGTGTTGTATGGAATCTCTAGTGTATTGAATGGTGTGTTACAGGGAATCGGCAAGGTGAATATCCCGGTGATTAGTTCCATTACTGCGTTAGTGGGTCATATTTTATTATTGGTTCCATTGATTGCAATTGCCAAACTGGAGATTTATTCATTGATTCTTGCAACTGCATTTTATGCCATTATTGTTGTAGTGATGAACTTGTACTTTGTAAAGAAAGAGTTACGATTTAAGATGGAGTGGAAACAAACGGTAGGGGTGCCGGTGTTATCCGCTGCAGTTATGGGTAATGTTGCATTTTTGGTATACAAAGTATTGAATTGGGGACTGCTTCACATAATGGGTGCGTTTATTAGCAACGCAATAGCAGTTTTGATCGCAATCGGTTTGGCGGCAATCACATATTTTGTAGTGATGCTGAAAGCCGGTGGATATACAGAAGAGATGTTGCTTGCATTTCCAAAAGGAACGTTGCTGGTGAAATTGGCACGCAGGCTGCATTTTATTCAATAAGAGCAGAAGTGAGAAGCATAATGTATGGAAAGGGGCGATTGTTATGAAATTAACATTTATTGGAGCGGATCATGAAGTGACCGGAAGTTGTCATTGCCTGCAGGCGTGTGGCAAGAATATACTGATTGACTGTGGTATGGAGCAGGGGCAGGACGTGTATGAGAATCAGGAACTTCCGATGAATCCGTCTGATGTGGATTATGTTCTGTTGACACATGCACATATTGATCATTCGGGTTTACTTCCGCTTATGTACGCAAAGGGCTTTCGGGGGCAGGTGTATACTACAAAAGCAACAACAGATCTTTGCCAGATCATGTTGCGTGACAGTGCACATATTCAGGAGTTTGAAGCGGAGTGGCGGAACCGAAAAGCAAAACGTGCCGGTGAAGAAGAATATATTCCACTTTATACAATGAATGATGCAATTGGTGTATTGGCATTTTTTGTACCGTGTCAGTATGATGAGGTGATCAATTTAGCAGATGGAATACAGATCCGTTTTTCAGATGTGGGACATTTGCTGGGCTCTGCAAGTATTGAGATCTGGCTGACAGAAGGAGATATTTCCAAGAAGATTGTATTTTCAGGGGATATTGGTAATATTAATCAGCCAATCATAAAAGATCCGCAATATCTGAAGGAAGCCGATTATGTTGTTATGGAATCTACCTATGGTGACCGGAACCACGGTGGAACACCGGACTATGTAGCGGAGCTGACCAGAATTATCAAAGAGACTTTTGATAAGGGAGGCAATGTGGTCATTCCTTCTTTTGCAGTCGGAAGAACACAGGAATTATTATATTTTATCCGTAAGATCAAGTATGATAACCTGTTACCGGAATATGAAGGGTTTGAAGTGTATGTAGACAGTCCGTTGGCAGTAGAGGCAACGAATATCTTTAATAAGAATATAGATAATTGCTTTGATGAAGAGGCAATGGAACTGATTAGGCAGGGAATCAATCCGATTGCGTTCCCGGGACTTAAGACATCGGTTACCAGTGATGATTCAAGGGCAATCAATTTTGATATGCAGCCAAAGGTTATCATATCTGCTTCCGGCATGTGCGAGGCCGGTCGTATCCGCCATCACTTAAAGCATAACCTTTGGAGAAAAGAAAGTACGATCCTGTTTGTCGGATATCAGGCACATGGAACGCTTGGAAGAAGTATATTAGAGGGAGCAACAGCGGTTAAGCTTTTCGGTGAATTGATCGAGGTGCGTGCAAGAATTGAAAAACTGGAAGGTATCAGTGGTCATGCTGATCAGGCAGGACTATTGAAGTGGCTGCATTCATTTGATCCAAAACCGAAGGTGTTTGTAGTACACGGGGAAGATCTGGTGTGTGAGCATTTTAAGACTATGATCCAGGAAGAGGGATATGAGGCGGTTGCACCGTTTTCCGGAGCAGAATTTGATCTGGGTACAGATGAATTAATCTTTGAGGGAGTTTCTACCAAGAAGGTTAAGATCAGCCAGAAGGCATTCCGTGCACAGGCAATCTTTGACCGGTTGGTTGCAGCGGGAAATCGTCTGCTTACAGTTATTGCACATAACAAGGGTGGCGCAAATAAGGATCTGGTACGATTTACAGATCAGATCAATAGCCTTTGCGATAAGTGGGACAGATAATAGAAGCAGATAATAGAAACAGGTAATATGTAGAGTGGAATGTGGAGTAGATTATGAAGGAACGTAAGAGAATTGCTTTGTTAGTAGGACAGCCGGAAGAAGATTATCAAAAGTTATTTATACAAGGTTTTTTGGAACAAGGGTTCCTTTATAATTATGATGTTTGCATTTTTGCAATGTATCAGGAATATCAGGAATCGCAGGAAAGGGAAATAGGAGAGTCCCATATCTTCTCTTTAATTCAGTATGAATTGTTTGATGCGTTTGTAGTATTGTTGGATACGATTCAGACACCACAGGTTGCAGACCGGATAGAGCAAAAACTAAAGGATTGTTTTTCCGGTCCTGTGATCTGTGTGGATAAACAAAGTAAGTATTTTCCAACGGTGATGACGGATCACTACACACCAACCAAGAAGTTAATTACACATTTAATAGAGGAACATGGATTCCGTGATATTGCATATATAACAGGGAAAAAATGGCATCCGCATTCCAAACAGCGGTTACAGGGATTCCTGGACTGTATGGAAGAACATCACATAGAGGTTTTGCCTAATCGTATCTATTACGGTGATTTCTGGTATACCAGTGGCGCTAATGTAGTGGAACTTCTGATGAAAGATCCGGAACATTTACCAGAGGCGATTGCCTGCGCAAATGATTGTATGGCGATTGGAGTGGCAACAGAATTGACGAAAAGAGGGATAAGGATACCGGAAGATATTGCGGTTATTGGATATGATTCCATTGAAGAGGGAAGAAAGAGTCCGAAGCCGATTACTTCTGCTCCTATTCCGGCAAGATTATGTGGGAATCACGTCGCACGGAGTGTAGATGCATTGTTCCATGATCAGGACATGCCGCCGTTTCAGGCTGAGGTTCCGTTATTTATCGGAAGCAGTTGTGGCTGCCATAATGAAAGTGTGATACCGAGTGTTTCTGTACGGAGTAAATGGGAGACGGATATATCGAGTGGTGGATTCTATTCATGCTTTAATCATATAATGGAGGATATGTTGAGTCAGTCAGAATTTAAAGGGCTGATGAATACAATATTTTCTTATGTGTACCAGATTCGGGAATTTGACAGCTTTCATATATGTCTGAATGAGGAGTGGAATGATTTGGAGGATACAGAGCGTGTATACAAATGGCAGGACTACAGTGACCGGATGATACATATTCTGCGTTGCGGAAAAACCGGAATGAATCAGGATAAGGTTGATTTTGAAGATAAGTTTGACCGTAGTTGTCTGTTACCGGAATTGTATGAAGATCGGAAAGAACCCAAGGCATTTATTTTTACTCCGCTTCATTTTGAAGAGAGATGTTTTGGTTATGCAGTGTTAAGTTATGGAAATGAAGCAAGAAGTTATACGGAAGAATATCGTCTGTGGATACGCAGCGTTATGCAGGGGTTGGAATGTTTTCGGAGAATTGAAGATTTAGAACGCAGTAACCGTATTTTGGAGACGAACCGTATCCGGGATGATCTTACCGGCTTCTACAATTATAAGGGATTTATGAGTTATGCAGATTCGCTTATACGAGAAGCAGGAGAACAGGAATGTTACTTGAGCAGTCTCGTAATTGATATTTGTAACCTGGATCGAATCAACAGCAGATATGGACGGGAGGCAGGTAATGAGGCAATTATTACAATTGCCAATATTATAGAAAAATATAGCGAAGATGGAATGGTATGCGGGTTAGGAAATGGAGAATTTGCAATCACAGTGCTATCGGAATCGAATGATAAGAAACGGGTTCATGCGATTGGAAAGCAGATTACGAACGCAATTCAGGAGTATAACAGGAATCATTCCAAAGAATATGTACTTTCGGTATATACAGGAAGTAAGACGGAGAAAGTGGAAGATAACAAAGATTTAGAGAGATTGCTGAGCGGAGCAGTAAGCCAGAAGAATGGAAACAAGGCAACCAGTCAGAAGGCAGTGAAGTCAGAGAAGTTGACGGAAGAAGAGAAAAAAGAAGCAGAGATTGTCAAACAGGTGCTGGATGATAACCGGTTGCGATATTATTTTCAACCGATCGTAAATGCCCGAAATGGTGAAGTTTTTGCATATGAGGCATTGATGAGACCGGACGTGAAACCATTTCTTTCACCGCTGATTGTGTTGAAATATGCAGAGGGAATGAACCGTCTGTATGATGTAGAAAAAGCAACGTTTTTTAATGTATTGCAGTATATGAGGGAACATCGTGAGTTCTTTGAGGGACGCAAAGTGTTTGTGAACAGTATTCCGGGGAAACAATTAGTTGGTGCGGATAAGGAACAGCTGCGTGACAAGATGGGAACGTTGTCCGATGCCTTAGTAGTGGAGTTGACGGAACAGACAGAAATATCGGATGAACAGCTTGCAAAGCTGAAGGAAGATTACCGTAGAATGGGAATTGAGACGGCAGTCGATGATTATGGAACCGGTTATTCCAATATCACGAATCTTCTCCGTTATATGCCTAATTATGTGAAGATTGATCGTATGTTGTTGACAGAGATTCAGAACAGTCCGCAGAAGCAGCATTTTGTAAATGAGATTGTAAAGTTTGCACATGATAATGATATTATGGCATTGGCAGAGGGAATTGAAACGGAAGAAGAATTGCGCACAGTCATTGAGTTAGATGTAGATTTGATTCAGGGATATTATACCGCACGGCCTGCAGCACAACCGGTACAGATGATCGATGCACAGATCAAAGCACAGATTATAAAATATCGGCATGTATGCATGAGAAAGAGCGGTACGGATATTTATATTGCAGGACGTGAGAACAGGGTATCTACGGTTAAAGTAGCTTCACAGAAATATCGTACAGTATTGATTCCTTCAGAGGGCGAGATACATAGGGATATTATTTTTACAGGAACACCGGGATTAGAGTCCCAATTAGATCTTAGGATTGAAGATGGATACCATGGCAGAATTGAGTTAGACAATATTCATTTTACAGCGAGAAAGAAACAGCCGTGTATTGCCATTGGAGACAATTGCGATGTAGTGTTAGTATTAAAAGGGGAAAATGTACTCAAAAATGGAGGTATACGAGTACCAGAGAGCTCTAAACTGACGCTGATGGGAAATGGTAATGTGACAATCGTATTATGTGATGGTGCTTACTATGCAATTGGAAATGACTATGAACATGGACATGGCATTTTGGAATTTGAACAGGACGGTGATGTTATAATTGAAGGTGATGTGATGCGGGGAATCGGTATCGGATCCGGACTGGGAGGACAAACCTATATTAGTCGCGGCAAATATGTAATTGCGTTAAATGGTGTAGAAGGTGTTGGTATTGGTGCTATCAACGGTGATATGAATCTTCCGATTCATAATTGTAATGTGGAGATCCGTTTGGGCTGTTCCAAAGGTGTTGCAATCGGAACACTGAATGGAAAAGCAGATATTTCTATGGAACATATTCTTGTGAAATGTACAGCTGGTGGAAGCCGGGTTGTTGCAATCGGAACACTGGATGGAGAAGAAAGCCATGTATCCGTTGAAAGCGGTAATATATGGATTCACATGCGTGGAGATCATATATGTGGAATTGGTTCAGAAAAAGGCGATACATCATTTTCAATGAGTGCTGTGGGAATGTATATTAAGAATGAAGGAAAAGAAGCAATTGTGCTTGGTAATCGAACCAATAGTGCCAGAATCCGGATATACAATTCGGGAATTGATACTAAGTTACGAACCAATAGTCCGGTGGATATCGGGGCAAGAGAAGAGGCAATTGAGATCATCAACGGAAGCTGTGATTTTGAAATGAATGGTCACAAGATTGAACGTATCAGCAAAGAGGGCGATCTTTAACGTAGTTTTAACAAAGATTATTTGAAAGAACGATAGCAACAAGCCTGATATCATGTTATGTTTAATGGACATAAGGAGTGATATCAGGTGGATAAAGATAGGAAATTAGAGAAAAAAATAATATCTGATTTTCAGATTTCATTGTCTGATCAGGAATATCGTTTAAAATGCATGTGGGCAATACAGGTGATCGAATCCAAAATATCCATGATTGATCAGGAATTAAAAGAAAACAAGAACCGGGTTGTGGTGACGCAGGTAACACATAGGATTAAAACAGCGGAAAGTATATATCGTAAACTGAAACGAAAGAATTATAAGATCAATCTGAAAGAAGCAAAACGGAAACTGAATGATATCATCGGTGTACGGGTGACCTGTCTGTTTCAGGATGATGTCTATGAGATTGTTAAATGCCTGAGTGTACAAGGCGATATACATGTATTGAAAACAAAGGATTACATCAAAGAGCCCAAAGAAACGGGATATCAGAGTCTGCATTTGATCGTTGAGGTTCCGATTTATTTGACGAAAAAAGCGCAGTGGGTAAAAGTAGAGATTCAGCTACGGACAGTAGCGATGGATTTCTGGTCGGTGTTGGATTATCAGCTTTTGTATAAAAAACAGGTGGATCAGGCGGATGAGATAGCAACAGAGTTAAAACATTATGCGAAAGTAATAGCTGATATGGATCAGAATATGATGAAATTAAGAGACCGGATACAAGAAATATAATATGACTTGTTCCGGTCTTTTGTGATTGCTCCAGCTCATAATGAAACGGATATGTGAATTATTTGGAAATTGTGTTCAGATGATCGACCGGCAGGTATGCAGGAAGACCATTCCGATAGGAGATAGCCGGCTCACCAAGTATTAACGGAGCCATATATTCATGAAGGGCTGGCATGATATCATTCCCCTGTTTGCTAATCCAGTCGCGTGGAATGGATTTGGCTTCGTTGGCAATTCCTTTGATATCAGCAGTTTCGATTACAATCTTATATGGTTCATTTGAAATACGGCGCATAGTCAGCATACACTCTGTTTGTCCATCTTCAGCACAGGAAACAGCTTGGTTACCTAATGCGAAAGATTCTTCAATATCGGTGAGTGAAGAAATGTGTGCTGCACAACGCTGTAATACATTTAACTCGATGGAACGAACCTTAACACCTAAACGTTCCTTTACCAAAAGCTCCAGACATTTGCCAGTTCCGCTTAACTGGGAATGCCCAAACTGGTCATTTGCTGCAGTGGTGGCACTGATATAATTGCCATCCTTGTCTTTGATGCCTTCCGAAACGGCGATGATCACATTGTTTCGTTGTTCTAATTGAGAGGAAACATCTGAGAGAAACTGCTCTGTATCAAATGCTACTTCCGGAAAATAAATTAAATGCGGGGCAGTATTGTATGCGTTTCGTGCCAGTGCGGAAGCAGCGGTAAGCCATCCGGCATCCCGGCCCATAATCTCTACGATCGTTACGCTTTGTACACTATAAATAAATGTATCGTGTGCAATCTCCAAGAGGGAAGATGCTACATATTTGGCAGCAGAACCATAACCGGGTGTGTGATCGGTAATACACAAGTCGTTGTCGATTGTTTTAGGAATACCGATGATTCGGACATCGCTTCCGAGCTTCTTCCCATAAGCACTTAATTTTAGAACAGTGTCCATGGAATCGTTGCCGCCAATGTAGAAGAAAGCACCAATATTATACGTTTCGAATTGCTTGAAGATGTATTCATAATCAGAAGGATCCGTTTGTGGATCCTGCAATTTGTAACGGCAGGAGCCTAAGTACATTGCGGGACTGATTTTTAATGTATCAATGAAATCCGGGATATTCTGTGACTGCTTGGTTAAATCAATGAGCTGGTCTTTTAAAATTCCAAGGATACCATACTTTGAGCCGTAGACGGTATCATATTTATCGCTTTCAATTGCAGAATGCAATACGCCTGCAAGGGATGCGTTGATTGCCACAGTAGGTCCGCCGGACTGTGCAACAAAAACATTTTTCTTAGACATAACAATCTCCTTTTTATCTGTTTGGTCTGATAGATTTCAAAATCTATGATACTTGATACCCTGATAAAATTCAAGGAATATTTTCTTGTGTTTTTAATGTAAGTGGTGTATAATTTATCTAGATTTAAGAAATAGTAATATTGTAGAACTTCTGGGGTGCACGACAACTCCTGCTATTTTGAACCTACATTTATTTTTATGGGATACTGATATTTATAGATGGATGTCAAGCCTGCCATGATAGGAAGGCAGAAGTCTGTGTGGAGTAGCCCACCTAGCATGGCTAGGACTCAAAATGCAGGAAACGACACTTCCGGTTGTTCTACTATATGATGAATGAAGCAAAGCACGAAAGATAACAATCACAGAAGATAACATTATATATAGAAGATACATAAGACAACTGATACAAAAGAGTTTATATAGGCACGAAGGAGTTTACATAGGCACGAAAGAGAATGAAGCAGCATTGTTCGACGGATCGCATTTGCATACGTCTGGGTGCTGCTTCTTGTATGTTTATTCGTTATGCCGGCATAACATCGTTTGATATATGTGCGATACATTAGGGGTAGGAAGGAACAGTTGAATGAAAGCAGTGAAGAAGAACAGAAAAAAGACAGGGATTTGGATTATTGTATGGATTCTTGTAATATTAGGGATAGCCGGGGGGATTCTTATTAAGCTGGGATTCTACCAGAAAGCAATGGATCAGTTTATGTCGAATCGGGAAGCAAACCGATTGATCAGTTATCTGGGAATCAATGATTATGAATATACTGACCGGTTGGGATCGAATTTTACGGTAAAGCAGGCAAGACAACTGTTGAAGCAGGCGGATGTGGAGGAAAGCAGGACTGGTGTTTCGTTAGAACATCGTCCGGGATTTATGCCGGTAACGGTCAGACAGTTTGAAAAAATATATGAATCATTAATAACAGAGTTGGAATTAGATCGTTTATCGAATGAGAATTTATACATATATGACATTGATAATGCGGTGAATAAGGTTATTGACGGGGTTGCCTATGAGGTGATCTCCACGAACAATGGAGATTACTATATGCAAAAAGATTACGGACTGGATAATGCGTATGTCGGAAAGGTTGTGCATGTGTATGTTTCGAATAACGAGATCATACTGTGTCAGGGAGAAAGCAAAGATTCAGTGCTTGTAAAGAATGCGTATTTTTCAAAAATCACAGAATCTGACGGCAAAAAAGCGTTGCTTGTTTATGTGAGTGGAAAAGCGAAAAAGCTTCCGGTTGAGGAATCTGTTGCAAAGACGATAAAGGACGAAAAATATTTATGTGACATTGCATTATCTAACAAAGGGGTAGAATCTGTTACCGATCATACGGCGGAATTAGTGGAAGCAAAGGTGACTGCCTGTGCGGATGGAGTTGTCACGATAGAAGGTCAAAAAGACCCGGTATATTTATCGGATGCATTTAATGTATACAAAGTGAATGGAGCATTTAAGGCAACGCAGTCTGCGGGAACATTGATTGGATATGATAAGATATCACTTTATATCAAGGATAATATGTTAGAAGCGGCATTGATCACAGACGATATTTATGCAAAGGATATACGTGTTCTGATCAGCAATACCGACTATAGCGATTATTATCATGATGAAGTTACGGTTACTTCGGATACGGATTATACAATCTCTTATGGTAAGCAGGTGGAGGAACATACAGCCGGAGACAAAGTTTCATTTCGAAATGGTAGTGAGCAGTTACAAAATGGAGCAGCGAAGATAACATCAAAGGCAGAAGAAGGAAAGATAACGATCACATCGATCAAAAGACAGAGTGGGAATCCATCTTACCGGGGAACATTAGAATTATCAAGAGATGATAAAGGTGTACTGGTAGTGAATGAATTACCGGTGGAGGAATATTTATATGGTGTAGTGCCTAGCGAGATGCCTGTAACGTATGAGAAAGAGGCATTAAAGGCACAGGCAATCTGTGCAAGAGCCTATGCTTATCGTCAGATGGAAAGTGATACATATGCAAAGTATGGGGCACATTTGGATGATAGTATTTCCAGTCAGGTATATAACAATGTTGAGGAAGATGAACGGGCAATATATGCGGTAGATGATACATATGGTGTGGTTCCGTGCTATAACAACAATGTAATCGAGGCATTTTTCTTCTCGACTTCCTGCGGAACGACAAGTAATAACAGTGCAGTGTGGGGCGGCAATCAGGAACCGTATTTGTTAGATACGATGGAAACGGAATTGAATGATATGGCGAATCTGGATAATGAGGATAGTTTCCGTAACTTCATAGATGGCAAATTGGGAACCGGATTTATTGAAGAAGAGGAACCGTTTTTCCGCTGGTCTGTGGGATTTACAAAGGAGCGAATGACAGAAGCGGTCAATCAGCATTTGTATGACCGGATCAAGGCAATGCCGGAGAATATTCTGGCTATGAATGCAAAAGGAGAGTATGAGAAGAAGGAGATCAGTACGGTCGGGGATGTCGACAGCATTGAAGTGACGAAGCGTGGTGCAAGTGGAATTGTAGAGGAAATGGTGATCAAAGGTTCGGCAGAGACCATACTGGTAAAAGGGCAGTCCAATGCAAGAGCATTGTTGTGCCCAGAACAGGTGGAGATCCGGAAACAGGATGGTTCTACGGTAAGTGGATGGACAACATTGCCGAGTGCATATTTTTATATTGATTCGAAAAATGGATTTTCAATTAAGGGCGGTGGATTTGGTCATGGAGTTGGAATGAGTCAGAATGGTGCAAATGATATGGCAAAATTGGGATATACGGCGAGTGATATTATCCTGCATTATTACACGTCTGTGGAATTGAAAGACATGTATGAGATGATGGGCAAATAAATGGGAGAATATATATGAAACAGTCCGGGAAAAAGGGAAAACGGGAGAAGATCAAACTTCTTATTCAATTTATATACAAGTTTGGCGTAAAGATAAGTGATAATTATACGGCAGCATGTGCGGCACAGGCAGCATTCTTTATATTATTGTCGATTGTACCGATCATTTCTTTGATTCTGGCAGTTACGACATATCTTCCATTTACACAGCAGGATGTGTTGAATCTGATGATGCAGATCATTCCGGATGATCTGGTTGGCTATGTAGCGGATATTATTGCGGATCTGTATGCACGGGCAGGCAAGACTGTAATTTCGTTATCTGCAATTGCAATGTTGTGGTCTGCCTCGAAGGGAATCGCAGCATTGATGGATGGATTTAATTCGATGTATCAGTTAAGGCAGAATAATAGCAATTGGTTAATATCCAGATGTATTGCAATTGTGTATACGATATTATTTATTATCTTATTTGTTATTGCGATGTGTGGTTATGTAGCCGTGAGTCATTATTATCAGGAATATATAAAGGGAACCTTTGAGATTGAATCAACAGTCAGAACACTGCTTTTAATGATACGATACGTTATGGGCTGGCTGTTGTTTTATGGATTTCTTCTGATGCTGTATGTTATATTGCCGGGAGGATTTGGATTGCCGATCGGAAGGGAGGAGAAGACAAATCTCAGTGTCAGAATACGACAGCAGATGCCGGGGGCAGCTTTTTCGGCGGTGGCATGGTTGGTGATATCGAGAGTGGTTGTCATATATATTGATTATTTTCCGAATCTGTCGTTGATGTATGGTTCTCTTGCAGGAATTGTGATTGCGATGCTATGGTTGTATTTTTGCATGTATTCGATTTTTATTGGAGCGGTTATTAATTATTTATTATCCGAAGGATACTTGACACAGGTGAAAAAGATGTTAAAATAAAGAGCGGTAGTTGTTTTTAGAATTGCCGAATGAAATGATATGAACGATGATGGTGCAAAAGAATCTTATGTTCTAACAGAGAGAAGAAGTCGTTGGCTGGAAGCTTCTTTTAGTTCACATTTGATTTGAATTTCACACCGGAGTTTTGAAGGCTGAAGAGATGTTTGACAGATTGGTAGGCTTCAACGGGTTATGAACGTTATAACATAGAGAGTGTCAGAAGACAGCGTGCTGTGTTCTGGAATTTGGGTGGTAACGCGAGTCAATTCGTCCCTTGGGATGGGTTGGCTCTTTTTATTTTCTACAAATTTTATGCAAAATAAGAAAAAGGAGATAAATCATGAAAGAGAAATTAGAAGCAATCAAGGCAGAAGCACTTGCAAAGATTGACAGTGCAAAAGACTTAGACAGCTTGAATGACATTAAGGTCGCAGTTCTTGGTAAAAAAGGAGAACTGACAGCGGTCCTTAAGTCAATGAAGGATGTTCCGGCTGAAGAGAGACCAATGGTTGGTCAGATGGTCAATGAGGCAAGAACGGCAATTGAGGAGAAGTTAGAAGAAGAAAAAACAAAAATTGCCCGTATGCTTCGTACCGAGAAGATGAAGAGAGAGACGATTGATGTAACTCTTCCCGGAAAGAAGAACATGAGAGGTCACAGACATCCGAACCAGATAGCGTTAGAAGATCTGGAACGTGTATTTATCGGAATGGGTTATGAAGTAGTAGAAGGACCGGAAGTAGAGTATGATAAGTATAACTTTGAACTTCTGAATATTCCGGCAAATCATCCGGCGAAGGATGAACAGGATACATTTTATATTACAAAAGATATCTTATTAAGAACACAAACATCACCGGTACAGGCAAGAATTATGGAGAAAGGCAAGCTTCCGATCCGTATTCTGTCTGCAGGACGGGTATTCCGTGCAGATGAAGTAGATGCAACACATTCTCCATCATTCCATCAGGTAGAAGGACTGGTAGTAGATAAGAATATTACAATGGCAGACTTAAAGGGAACATTGGCGCAGTTTGCAAAAGAGTTCTTTGGGGAGAAGACACAGGTCAAATTCCGTCCGCATCATTTCCCGTTTACAGAGCCATCTGCCGAGGTAGATATTACCTGCTTTAAGTGTGGTGGTAAAGGCTGCCGTATGTGTAAAGGAAGCGGCTGGATTGAGATTCTTGGATGTGGTATGGTTCATCCGCATGTCTTGGAAATGTGTGGAATTGACCCGAAGGAATATCAGGGATTTGCATTTGGTATTGGATTGGAGAGAGTCACATTGCTGAAATATGAGATTGATGATATGAGACTTCTCTATGAAAACGATACAAGATTTTTAGGACAGTTTTAGCGAAGCTGAGCAATGCACACTAGAAATCTTAGAGACGGAGGCAGGCTTGCCTGGCTTCCGGCGAGGAAGATTTCTGGTGTATAGTGCGAAGCACGGAAATCGAGATACCGAAGGTATCGAGATTAGCATTGCGGGAGAGCAATAACGAGATACCGAAGGTAACGAGATTAGCATTGCGACTAATGTAGAAGTGAAAGAAAGGAAATGAATTATGAATACACCAATATCATGGATGAAAGCGTATGTTCCGGATCTTGACGTGGACGTACAGGAATTTGTAGATAAAATGACATTATCAGGTTCTCACGTAGAAGGTTATGAGAAGAAGGATAAGAACTTAGAGAAAATTGTAGTTGGACGCATTGAGACAATGGAGAAACATCCGGATGCGGATAAATTGGTTGTCTGCCAGGTAAATGTTGGTTCTGAGAGCCTTCAGATTGTTACCGGTGCAAAGAATGTGAAAGTAGGAGATTTGATCCCATTGGTATTAGACGGCGGCAAGGTTGCTGCTGCACATGGGGATGACAATGAATATCCGGATGGAATTAAGATTAAGAAAGGCAAACTTCGTGGTGTAGAGAGTAATGGTATGATGTGTGGAATCGAAGAATTAGGTTCTTCAAGAGATTTTTACCCGGAAGCACCGGAAGATGGTGTATATGTATTCCCGGAAGGATCTTCTGTAAAACCGGGCGATGATGCAGTACATGCATTAGGATTAGATGATACCGTAGTAGAGTATGAGATTACCTCAAACCGTGTGGATTGTTTTTCAATGATCGGTATGGCAAGAGAAGTTGCGGCAACATTCCGTAAACCATTTTATCCGCCGGTTGTAACGGTGAAGGCAAATGATAAGGATGTAAATGATTTTGTTAAAGTAACGGTAAAGGATCATGACCTTTGTTCCCGTTACTGTGCGAGAGTGGTAGAGAATATTAAGATTGGACCTTCTCCAAAGTGGATGCAGGATCGCTTAAAGGCAATGGGAATCCGTTCTATCAATAATCTGGTAGATATTACGAACTATATCATGGAAGAATATGGTCAGCCAATGCATGCATATGATCTGGATACGATTGCAAATCATGAGATCATAGTAAAACGTGCCAATGACGGTGATACGTTTGTTACATTGGATGGTCAGGAACGTAAGATGGATTCTGATATTTTGATGATCTGTGACGGTGAAAAGGAAGTTGGTATTGCCGGTATTATGGGTGGTGAGAATTCCATGATCACAGATAATGTAAAGACTGTATTATTTGAAGCTGCCTGCTTTGACGGAACCAATATCCGTCTGGCATCTAAGAGAATTGGTTTACAGACGGATGCATCTTTCAAGTTCACGAAGGGATTAGATCCGAATACAGCAATGGAAGCCATCAATCGTGCCTGCCAGTTAGTAGAAGAGATGGGATGTGGCGATGTTGTTGGCGGTGTTGTTGACATTTATCCGGAACCGGTAAAAGAGAAAGTATTGGAGTTTGAGCCGGATCGTTATAACAAATTATTGGGAACTGACATTTCGAAGGAAGAAATGCTTACTTATCTTACAAAGTTAGAGCTGGTATATAATGAGCAGGATAACACATTGACGATTCCGACATTCCGTCAGGATCTGAATTGTGCTGCTGATATCGCAGAGGAAGTAGCGAGATTTTATGGATATGATAATATTCCGGTTTCTCTTCCAAAAGGAGAGGCTACGGTTGGTAAGAAACCATTTGATCAGCGTGTACAGGGCATTGCAAGAGAAATCTGTGAAAGAAATGGTTTCTCAGGTGGAATGACTTATTCCTTCGAAAGCCCGAAGGTATTTGACAAATTATTATTACCGGAAGATGCGATGGAACGTCAGGCAATCGTAATTGCCAATCCGTTAGGAGAGGACTTCTCTATTATGAGAACTGTTTCCTTGAATGGTATGCTGACGTCTCTTGCAACAAATTATAATAGAAGAAATAAGGTTGCCAGATTATATGAACTTGGTAACATTTATCTTCCGAAGGCATTACCACTTACCGAACTGCCGGATGAAAAGATGCGTTTAACACTTGGTATGTACGGAGCCGGTGATTTCTTTGACATGAAAGGCGTTGTAGAAGAGATCTTTGACAAATTAGGTGTAACAGGAGCAGAGTGCGAACCATCAAATGATATTCCATATTTACATCCGGGTCGTCAGGCTCGTATCCAGAAGGGAAAATTGGATCTTGGATTTATTGGACAGATTCATCCAGAGGTAGGCGATAATTACAACTTAAAGACAGAGGCTTATGTAGCAGTACTGAATATGGAAGTAATTACAATGCTTACAAACTTTGACCGGAAGTATGAAGGAATTGCCAAATTCCCAGCCAGCACAAGAGATCTGTCTATGGTAATGGATAAGGGATTGTTTGTGGGACAGATTGAGCATGTCATTAAGAAAAATGCAGGTAAGATATTAGAAAGTTGTGAACTCTTTGATGTATACGAGGGTGAGCAGGTAGGAGCAGGCAAGAAGTCGGTTGCGTTCTCGTTGATCTTCCGTGCGAAAGACCGTAACTTAGAGTCTGCTGAAGTAGATAAGGCAGTTGAGAAAGTTCTTGATGCACTTCGCCAGATGGGCATCGAATTAAGAGCATAATTCACATACCCTTGCACAGCGTGAGTAACGG
>HF987887.1 GCA_000431135.1 Clostridium sp. CAG:590 | reverse complement strand
TGCAAAATCATATTAATGAAAAATCGTTTTATTACTGGTAACGTGTGATACGGAAAGAGACACTTGCAAAATGTCCGTTGCCATCATCAGATGTTCAGACAACATTTGTGGAACTTCCATCTCCAAAGCTTTCTGCTAAAGTTCCCATGAATGAGCCTGCTGCCATTATCCGCCTGATTGGCGGGATTACGATTGAGATCACAGAGTCAGCTTCGTTTGTATTTATCCGGCAGCTGATCCGGGCGGTACCATATGTTGAATGATGCTTCCGGATTTGAAAAGGTTTATATTAAAGTTCCCATGAATGAGCCTGCTGCCATTATCCATTATATGCAAAAAGTAGAAAATAAAAAACAGCAGGATATGCTTTGAATGAAGCAACCGGGAAGTTATCCACAGATTTGTTACCCGTATAAGATGCTATCCCTGGCCGGATGTCTTATATCAGAAAATAAACCGGTAATTGTGGATATATATTGAAAAAACTAATGGATACCGTTAGTTTTTTCAATATATTTAGTGCGTATCCTATCGTCAAAATGACGAACTCCGCATATGACAAAATTCAGACTGAAAGGAAAACAGAAGGAAAATGCGAAGACCACAGTGGCATATCAGGCACTCCAGCAGATAGCCGCTATTTACCGTCTGGATAATTCGTACTCCGAACTGCAGCCGGAGGAACGGCTAAAAATGCGCCAGCTGACTGTGAAACCACAGGTAGAGGCTTTTTACGGTTTGCCGCTTACGACACATACTTCAAAGGAGC
>HF987886.1:9915-23083 GCA_000431135.1 Clostridium sp. CAG:590 | reverse complement strand
ACCTTTCGCATGTGCCTCACACATTATCCCTCACTTACGCTGTGCAAGGATGATTGTTTTTTTGGTGGATTTCAGCTACAATGAGATGAGGTAAAATGGTATGTAATCAGAATGATAGTGGGAGGCATTACATGGCAATAGAATTTATTTTAGGGGCGAGCGGTACAGGCAAGACCCGATATATATATGAGAAGATGATTACACAGTCCAAGGTGGAAGGACATGCACCAATCTGGTTTGTGTTGCCGGAACAGTCCAATATGGCGGCAGAGCAGGATATGGTGTCATTGCATCCGAATGGGGGAACCATGGACATTTCAATTGTCAGCTTTACGCGTATGGCATTTAAGGTGTTTGATGAGCGGAATGTACATACATCAGATATCTTAGATGATTATGGGAAAAGCATCCTTTTAATGAAAGTATTAAAGGAGCATGAGAAGGAATTCACCTATTATGGGAAAATGATCGGAAAGTCCGGATTTGTGGAGGAGACAAAGTCCATGTTATCTGAATTATATCAATATCAGGTAACGGAGAACGTGTTAGAAGAGGTAATGGGTGGACTGTCTCCAGAGCAGAGTCTGTATCACAAATTGTCGGACATGAAGATCATATTGACGGCATTTGAAAAGGCAATGGGAGATTCCTATATGGTTGCGGAGCAGATTCTGTCATTACTGTCAGAGACTGTGCAGGAATCGGAATTGTTGCGGGGAGCAGAGATATATTTTGATGGTTTTACCGGGTTTACACCGATTCAGTATCAGGTGATCGAGGCATTGATGAAGCATGCGGCGAATCTGCATTTTGTATTTACCATGGATGGGGATTTGTTTGGAAATAATGGATATGGGGAAAATGAACTCTTTGCATTGGGAAAAGAGTCAATGGACAGATTATGTAAACTAGCGGAAGAGACTCAGGTAAAGATATTACCGCATATCAGCTTAGATACAAATTACCGTTTACAGAATGTACCGGAACTGGAATATCTGGAACGGCAATTGTTTCGTTTTCCGGTAAAGAGTTATGGATCAAAAGCGGAGGCTATCCGTATTTGTGCGGCGGAAGATGCGGAAGAAGAGATATATTATATTGCTAAGACGATCAAGGAATATGTGTTAAGTGGACAGTACCGGTATCGTGACTTTGCAATTGTAACGGGGGATATGGGTGAGCAGGCAGCAATATGGCACATGGTCATGCAGCAATTGGAGATTCCATATTTTATGGATGTCAATGAGGCATTTGTGCATAATCCGGTGGCAGAGATTACCAATATGGTGCTGGATCTGTTTATACGGGATTTTGCGTACGAGAGCGTGTTTGCATTTCTTAAGACCGGATTCTTTTCTATGGAGAAGGATGACATTTATCTGCTGGAAAACTATGCATTGAAATACGGTGTGAGAGGATATTCATGGTGGAAGAATACATTTCAGGGAAATATCAAAGGATTGGGAACGATCAATGCAGCAAGGAAACAGTTTATGGATCTGTTAGAACCGGTGGCAGATGTCTTTTCAAAACCGAGAGCCAAGGCGAAGGAGTATCTGGCTGCATTATATGAGTTTATGGTAACGCATGAGATGGCGTCCAAATTACAGATACGGAGCGAAGAATTTGAACAACAGGGAATGTTGCGGGAAGCAAAGAGCTATGCACAGGTATATGATAAGTTCATTCAGGTATTGGATAAGACGATGGACATCTTAGGAGAGGAAGAGATATCGCGAGAAACGCTTCGGGAAATGCTGGCGGCAGGTATGGCAGAGCTGCGTTTGGGAGCAATTCCGTCTACATTAGATCAGGTTGTGATCGGAGATATGGAACGAACCCGTTTTCATTATGTAAAGATACTGTTTGTTGCGGGTGCGAATGAAGGATTGCTGCCGGCTAACAGTACAAAGCAGGGAATATTAGCGGACAAAGACCGGAGGCAGTTAGCGGAACAGGGACTGGAACTTGCACCGGACAGCAAAAAAGATATATTTGTAAAACAGTTCTATATTTATCTGCAGTTAACACAGGCGGGTGAACAATTGATCTTATGTTATCGCAAGACGGATGCGAAGGGGGCGGAGTTACGCCCGTCTTATTTTATGAAAAGAATCCTTCAGATGTATCCGGATATAATTGTGGAATCTGCAAAAGATTGGCTGAAAAATATGCTGCCTTCTACAAAAGAAGAAATGATCAAGGTCTTTGCAGGACAGTTAGAACAAGAGGACAGAACCGATGCATCTGTGTACCGGATGATGTTAAGCACACAGGAACAAATGACAAAACGGATGATAGAAGGTTATCTTTATGAAAACAGAGAGTCCGTACTTGACCGTTCCATTGCAAGGCAGTTATATGGAACACATATGGTGCATAGTGTGTCCCGTTTGGAGACATATGCCGGATGCGCTTATCAGTTTTTCTTACAGTACGGGATTCGGATTGCAAAGCGGGAAGAGTATCAGATGGAGTCCAATAATATTGGAACGATTCTTCATGCAGTGATGGAGGATTTCTTTCAGATGGTACAGAAAGGGAAAATTAACCTTGGTCAAATTACGGAAGAAGAACGTAACACAATCGTAGAGACGTTGGTGCGAAATGCGGCGAAAGAGGAAAATGATACGATATTCGACAGCAGTTTTCGTAACCGGCATCAGTTAGAAGTATTGATTCGGATTGCAAAACGTAGTGTAGGGCATTTGTGCCGGCATTTAACGGAAGGAAAAATGCAGCCTGCTTATTTTGAAAAAGAATTTTCTCCGGCGGATAAGATACAGTATACAACGATGTTATTGCCGGATAATGTGCAGATGGAATTGAAAGGTTTTATAGACCGGGTAGACATTACAGAGACGGAAGATGCCGTATATGTAAAGGTAATTGATTACAAATCAGGGGCAAAAGATATTGACTATGTCAAGATGTATGAAGGAAAGCAGTTGCAGCTTACGGTTTACATGAGTGTTATGTTAGAGTTTCTGCAACGAAAATACCCGAATAAGAAGATCATACCGACCGGTATGTATTACTATCATATATACGATCCGATCATCGAGGAGATGGACGAGACGAAACTAGAGCAGAAACGCATGGAGAGCAACCGCCTTACCGGATTGGTAAATGAAGATGACACATGCTTAGACTTAATGGACGCAAGAACCGGTTCGGTCACTCCGGTCAGATATAAGAAAGACGGGGATTTTGATTCAAGAAATACGGCTTTGGTATCGACAGAGGAATTAAAGAAGATATCTTCCTTCATACGGAATAAGATGATGGAGATCGGGGAGCAGATTATACAGGGAGAGATTGCGATGAATCCGGAAAAAGGAGAATTGAGTTCTCCGTGTAATTATTGCGATTATAAAAATATATGCCAGTTTGAACCGGGACTTGGTGGAAATGCATACCGCATTGCACCGCAAATTGACCGGAATGAAGCAAAACAATTTATCTTAGAAGGAGAGGAGGTAAAAGAACATGCAATGGACGAAGGATCAGAGAAAGATCATTGATGCAAGAGACTGTAATCTGCTGGTGTCTGCGGCTGCGGGTTCCGGTAAGACTGCGGTACTTGTGGAACGGATCATTGAGATGATTGCAGACACGGCACATCCAATGGATATTGACGAATTGTTAGTTGTTACCTTTACGAAGGCGGCTGCAGCTCAGATGAAGGATAAGATTGCAAAGGCATTAGAGGATATGCTGCAGAAAGAGCCGGAGAATGAACACTACATGAAACAGTTAAATTATATCAGTCAGGCGAACATTTTAACCATAGATAGTTTTTGCTATCAGGTTGTAAAAGAGAATTTTCATGTATTGGGAATTGATCCGACAATCCGTATTGGCGAGCCGGGAGAGATTCTGTTATTACAGGATGAAGCATTGGAACAGGTGGTGGAAACCTGTTATGAGAATCCGGATTTTGTGGAATGTTCTGAAGCCTTTTCTGCGGATAAGACAGATGACCGGATCATGGAATATATTCTTAAGATCTATACGGTATGTTCCAGTTATCCGCGACCGGAACAGTGGATCGCTTATGCAAAGGAAAGTCTGCATATTGAATCAGAAGAGGAATTTGTAAAGGTTCCGTTTGTAAAACAGTATTTTGAGGAGCTGCATCAGATGGCACAGGGAATTCGTGCAAAGGTGCAGATGGCACTGGATATTGCCAGAAGTATAGACGGACCATTGTATATGGAAAAAGCACTTTTGTCGGACGTTTTGCTGGTGGAAGATCTGATGTCTGCAAAGACATATACACATTTTGCTGATCTGACCGGACAGAAGTTTGCGGGAATCGGCAGAGCGAAAAAGGGTGATGTATATGATGTTGACAAAGCAGACCGCATCAAGGCGATTCGTGATGAATATAAGAAAGAGATCAATGCAATATTTGCCTTATTTGAGGTGCCGTTTGATGTTGTGTTGGAGCAGTTTGCGGGGCAGGAGAAGATGCTTGGAGCATTATTAGATGCGGCAGAAATGTTTCGACAGCAGTTTTTACAGGCGAAACTTGAAAAGGGTATTTTGGAATTTAGTGATGTCGAACATTTTGCATTACAGGTGTTGTGCGAAGGTTATGACGAGGAAGACCGGCCGGTTCCGAGTGCGGTTGGAAGAGAAATGTCAAACCAGTTCCGGGAGATCTTAATTGACGAATATCAGGACAGTAATTATTTGCAGGAAGCAATCTTACAGTGTGTCTCGCGGATACCTGAGGGAACTTATAATATCTTCATGGTAGGAGATGTAAAGCAGAGTATCTATAGTTTTCGTATGGCAAGACCGGATCTGTTTATGGATAAGTATCATTCTTATTCGGATAAGGAAGATCAGCCATGCAGAAAACTATTGTTAAAGAATAATTTCCGGAGTCGTGCAAACGTCTTAGAGACGATCAATTATATTTTCTATCAGATCATGGGGCAGGAATTAGGAGGGATTGAATATACCGAAGACGAAGCACTGGTTCCGGGCAGAGATTTTGTGGAAGTAGCGGATGATGAGGTGGAATTGCTGCTCGGGGAGAGTAAGGATTTTGAATTTGTGCAGGGAATGGACGAGGAAATGACTGCGCAAAAGGAAGAAAATCTGGATGAGAATCTGGAAGATATCGGGAAGATTGAGTTAGAAGCTACCATGATCGCAAAGCGCATACGGCGGATGATGGATGAACGTCCGTATCAGATTGTTGCTGAAGATGGACAGACATTACAAAATGTTGATTATAAGGATATGGTGATCCTGTTCCGTGCACCGTCTGCATTTAGTCAGGTCTTTCAGGAAGTGTTGATGAATTATAATATTCCTGTGCGGATACAGAATGAAAACGGATATTTTGATACGGTAGAGATCCGTATGGTATTAAGTATGTTGCGGGTGATCGATAATCCGTTCAATGACGTGGAAATGACGGCGGTACTTCGTGGTTATTATGGAAGATGCAGCAGCAATGAACTTGCAGTGCTTGCAATTATAAAACGTTTGCTGGAATGGGAAGAAAACAGCGAAAACGAAGAGAGCCGGAAAGAAGATGCAGGAAAACGGGAAAAACGACAAAGAAAACAGCTCTATATCTATCAGGTTGCAAGGATGCTTGCATCGGATGAGAGGACACGGATTGCTGAGAGACTTTCACATGTTCGGAAAGATGTGTATGAATCCCTGTGTGAAAAATGCAGCCATGTTGTACAACTGATCGAGAAGTGCATGGAGAAGAAAAGTTATATGGGTATTGGACAATTGCTGCAATATCTGTATTTTGACAAAGGGTTTTATTATTATGTACAGGCAATGCCGGGGGGAACATTCCGTATCCGGAACCTGAAATTGTTGCTTGGTGAGACGAAAGCATTTGAGGACGTTACCTTTCAGTCTTTATTTGATTTCCTGCAGTATGTGAACAAATTACAGCAAAAGGCGGTATCGTTAGGCGGTGATCCTTCTGTAGAAAGTACCGAAAATGCAGTACGCATTATGAGTATTCATAAGAGTAAAGGATTGGAATTTCCGGTTGTATTTTTGGCGGGAACCGGAAAGAACTTTAATTTGATGGATACGAAAACACCGTTGATCATTCATTCGGATTATTATCTGGGTGCCAAATACATTGATACAAAGAGAAGATGTGGTAATGATACGTTCAAACGAAAAGCTTTTGCAGCCCTGATGCGTACCCAGAGTATTGCAGAAGAATTGAGATTGTTGTATGTCGGACTGACCCGTGCAAAAGAGAAACTGATCATAACGGGTGTTACCAGAGATATTCCGGCATTGATCCATAAACATGAGATGGTATTAGCAGATTCAGATGTCAAGTTAGGATATAGCAATGTGCATAGTGCCGAAAATTATTTAGACCTTTTGGTAGCGGCATTTCTTCGAAATGCGGTATTTCATGAAGCAATGAAGAACGTACCGAAACGATTGGATAAGAGAGGGGAACAGATCCTTTCTGCGGAATATACATTAGAACATGAGATTGATATACCGCCGATCCGTCTGATCGTGGAGACATATGATTTTAAAAAATTAACTGTTATGCATTTACAATCGAACATGGAACAACAGATGGACAAAGCAGAAGATCTGAAGGAATGGCTGAATGGAAAGGCAGAATACAAAGAAGAGTTAGAGGGAAGGCTTTCCTGGAAATATGTAAATGAACGGTTATCCGAACAGAAGTCCAAATTATCTGTTACAGAGATCAAGCGGATCTACGAGACAGAAAATGAACCATCGGATGTGGTAGAAACGGTATCCTATAAAAAGGATACATTTTCGGTTCCGCGATTCATAGCGGGAGAGAGGAAGATGAATGCCGCAATGCGTGGTACTTGGGTACACAAGGCGATGGAATTATTTGATAACGCACAATTGACGGATGGAGAAACAATAACCGCATTTTTGGATAAAATGTGGAAGGAAGGTCGATTGCCGGAAGAAACAAAAGACTTTTTAACTGCGGATAAATTTGTGACCTTTGCAGGATCAAAACTTGGAAAACGTATGTGTCAGGCAGCAAGAGAAGCAAAATTATACAAAGAAAAACAGTTTGTGGTGGGTGTTCCGGCAAGCAGACTGGTAGGAGAGATTCCACAGGATGATTGTATCGTAGTTCAGGGAATCGTGGATGCTTATTTTGCGGAAGGCAAAGATCTGGTATTAGTAGATTATAAGACAGACCGGATCAAGGATGGTCAGGAAGAAGAGCTTATCAAAAGATACCGGACGCAAATGCAGTATTATAAAGATACACTAGAGCAGTTGACGGGCAAAAAGGTAAAAGAAACGTATCTGTATTCCTTTGCATTGGGAAAGGAAATTGCTGTTTTCTAGGAAACACAGGAACATGTCATAAGAGGAGAGAAGAATATGGCGAAGATAGTAATTGTGGAGGATGATGAGAAATTAAGTCAGGAATTAGAGATTTTTCTGATCCGGAATGGATATGAGGCGGAAGGACTTCGGCAATTCGATCATGTGCTGGAACAGTTGCAGGAATTGCATCCGGATCTGGTATTGCTTGATCTTAATCTGCCGGATACGGATGGAACTTATATCTTAAAAGAATTTCGGAAAGTATCGGATGTTCCGGTTATTATGATTACCAGCAGGGATAGTGATATGGATGAATTACTGGCAATGCACTATGGTGCAGACCATTATGTGACGAAACCATTTAATACACAGATCTTACTGGCGAAGATTATTGCAATCCTGAAAAGAACGAATCAGGCATTTGTTACGGATCGTATGAATTGTGGATTGTTTGTGCTTGATATCGGGAAGAGCCGGTTGGAAATAGAGAATAAGAGTGTGGAATTGACAGCCAATGAACTTAAGATCATGCGGTTTCTGGCAAAGAATAAAGGAAAGATCGTATCGAGAGATGATATTATGGATACGCTCTGGGAGGATGAATCCTTTATCGATGATAATACATTAACTGTAAATATGACGCGTATCCGTAAGAAATTGCAGGAACTCGGAATGGAACATGTGATTGAGACGAAACGTGGTCAGGGTTATATGATGGTGTGATGGAATATGAAAAAAAAAGAAGAAAAATTAGTGGATCACAACAGGATATGTTTTCGCTGTTATTTAGCAGATCGATGGAAGAGTGCAGTGTTGTTGATCTTTGCAGTATTTACGATAGAAGTATTTCTGTTTCTTTATTCCGTGCCGGTTGCCTTTCATTTATATGTGATCGGTGTGGTAGCTGTGGCATATGTAATTGGAAATTATCTGGAGTATTATGCAAAGAAAAATTACTATACAGAAGTATTGTTGCGGCTGCAGGAACTGCATGAAAAATATCTGATCGTAGAGATGCTTCCGGAGGCTGTTGCGTGGGGGGGAGGCTGTTGCGTGGGAGGAAGATTTATTAGAACTGATTTTGCAGGATGCGGATAAGGCAATGTCGGAACAGGTGAATGTGTATAAAAGAATCCAGGAAGAATATCGGGAATACATTGAACTCTGGATTCATGAAATTAAACTTCCGATTGCGACGGCACAGATGATCATTGAAAATAACAAGGATGATGTGACAAAGCGGATCAGCAGTCAGATTAAAGAGATTGAAGATTATACAGAACAGGCGTTATTTTATGCAAGGAGTAATTATACGCATAAGGATTACAGTGTGAAAAAAAGCAGTCTCAAAGATATGGTCAATGAAGTGGTCAAACGCAATAAGCAGGCATTTATCTCGAAGAAGATTAAGGTGGAATTTGAACAGGTCGATCAGTTTGTTTATACAGATACGAAATGGTGTCAGTTTATATTGAACCAGATATTGGCGAATAGCATTAAGTACGGAAATACGCAGGGGGCAGTGATCCGGTTTGCAGGCAGCAATCACAAAGAATGCGTGGTGTTAGAGATAACAGATAACGGAATTGGAATCAAAGAAGGCGAAGTTGGCAGGGTATTTGAAAAAGGATTTACCGGAAGCAACGGAAGGATTGGAAAGAAATCAACCGGTATCGGTTTATATTTATGTAAGAAATTATGTGACAAATTAGGAATTGGAATAGAACTGGAATCAGTGGAAAGTGAGGGAACGACGGTACGTCTGATATTCCCGAAGAACAGTTATATGGAAATGAATGAAGAGTAGAGAACAATAACCTTACGAAATCGTAAGGTTATTGTAAGTTATATCCATGGCAGGTAAGGAAAGATTGGAATAAGATAGCGTTAGAACATAGGTCATAAGAAAGGAAGTAAACGATGGAACATTTATTAACAGTAAATCAGATTGAGAAGTATTACGGAAACAAATCGAACCTTACCAAGGCAATTGATAATATCAGTTTTTTTGTGGATAAAGGGGAATTTGTCGGGATTATGGGTGCAAGTGGAAGTGGTAAGACAACATTGTTAAATTGTATTTCCACGATCGACCGGGTGACTGCCGGACATATTATGATCGGTGGTCAGGATATTACCAGCTTAAAGGGAAATCATTTAAATCGGTTTCGCAGAGAACAGTTGGGATTTATCTTTCAGGATTTTAACCTGTTAGACACCTTAACGGCATATGAGAATATTGCGTTACCGCTGACGATACAGCGTGTGGATGCGAAGGAGATTGACGAACGGGTGAAGGATATTGCGGCACAGCTTGATATTATGAAGATCCTTAACAAGTATCCATATCAGGTATCCGGAGGACAAAAACAGAGAATTGCATCTGCCCGTGCGATCATCAGTAATCCGAAACTGATCTTAGCGGATGAACCAACCGGAGCATTGGACTCCAAGGCAGCCAGACAATTGTTGGAAAGTTTTAAGACCTTGAATCAGAGTATGGATGCAACAATTCTTATGGTAACACATGATGCATTTACTGCCAGTTATGCAGATCGTATTCTGTTCATTAAGGATGGTCTGTTATTCAATGAACTGGTGAAAGGGGATAACAGCCGGAAAGAATTTTTTGAAAAGATAATTGATGTTGTGACCTTACTTGGAGGTGAGTTAAATGATGTTATTTAAGTTATCTCTTAAGAACATGAAGAAGAGCTTTAAGGATTATGCAATCTATTTTCTGACACTGATCCTCGGTGTGGCAATCTTTTATATGTTCAATTCATTGGACAGTCAGGAAGCAATGATGACAGTCAATCAGTCTACCAGACAGATTGTGGAATTAATGGTGAACATGATCGCATGGGTATCGGTATTTGTGGCAGCAGTATTAGGATTTCTGATCGTATATGCCAATAATTTTATGGTGAAGAGAAGGAAAAAGGAATTTGGCTTATATATGACGCTGGGTATGGGAAAATGGCAGATATCAAAGATCTTATTGGTGGAGACAATTGTAATTGGTCTGCTTTCCTTAGTAGTTGGAATGGTTGTCGGTGTGTTTGGCTCCCAATTGATGTCTGTACTGGTTGCAAAGCTGTTTCAGGCGGATATGAGTGCCTATACATTTGTATTTTCGAAAGCTGCGATGGGGAAAACGATTCTCTATTTTGGAATTATGTATGTGGCGGTAATGTTGTTTAATGTGATTACAATATCAAAATGTAAGCTGATCGATTTATTAACTGCGGTTAAAAAGAATGAAGAAGTCAGGATGAAGAACCCGATTCTTTGTATTCTGGTGTTTTTGGTAGCCGTGGGAATGCTTGTATGGGCATACTATCGGGTGACTGTTCAGGCAGAAGAATTGCGGGAGATTACCCAGTTGCTTGCACCGATTGTAGCAGGCATGTTTGCAACATTTCTTGTGTTCTGGTCTATGTCGGGATTTATTCTGAAGATTGCACAGTCTAAAAAGAAGTTCTACTTAAAAGATACGAATTTGTTCGTGCTGCGTCAGGTAAATAATAAGATCAATACAACGGTATTCAGTATGACAATAATCTGCCTGTTGCTGTTTATGACAATCTCGATTCTGTCGACGTCACTTTCCTTAAACCGGGTATTAACACAGGATCTGAATGAGATGACACCGGTAGATATCAATTTGACAAAGAGTGCAAATCTGCCGGATGATGGGGAATATTCCAAGAAAAAGGTAGAGGATTCCTATCTGCCAATCACGGACACTCTGAAACATTACGGTTATGATATGAACAAGCTAAAGGATGTAGAAGAGATTATATTGTATGCGACCGATACGTTTACATGGGGAGATTTTATGGGATCTTTGTCAGGACAGATGGAACAGCAGTATCCGACTGTGAATTGGAATTCCGCAGAGCGCATTATTAAAGTATCGGATTATAACCGGATTGCAAAGCTATATGGATTAAAAGAGTACAGCTTACAGGAGGATGAATATATAGAGCTGTGTGATTATGATGTATTTGTCGGAATCCGGGATCAGGCATTAGCACTTAAGAACAAGATTACGATCAATGGAAAGACATATCTGCCCAAATATACAACCTGTCAGTCCGGTTATGTAAATATGAGCACCAGTCATGTAAATATTGGTATTACACTGGTGCCGGACAGTTGTCCGCTTACGGATGATATGAAGGAATATCATTTTTTAGCCGCCAATTATAATGCGGATACGGAGGATGGAAAGCAACAGATTGAGCAGATGTTTGAAAGCTCAAATTCGTCTAGTAAGAAGATGGATCAGGATGAGATTAAGATTGATGGTTCGAGCCGCATCAGTATTATTGAATCAAGCAAAGGATTATCTACGATCATTACCTTCATTGCAATCTATCTTGGAGTTATCTTTCTGATTGCAAGTTCCGCAATTCTGGCATTAAAGGAATTATCTGAACATTCGGATAATCGTGAAAGATATGCGATACTGCGCAAGATTGGAGTGGACGAGAATATGATCAACCAGTCGCTGTTCAAACAGATTGCAATCTTCTTCCTGATGCCATTGGTTGTTGCGGTGATCCATTCGATATTTGGTATCCAGTTTGCGTTGAAATTGACCGCTGTACAGGTGCAGCCTCAAGAAATGCTACCATCGGTGATTGGTACGGCAATCTTTCTGGTTGCAATCTATGGTGGGTATTTCTTTGCAACCTATGCAGGAAGTAAAAATATTATAAAAGAGAATGTATAGCCGTTGCAAAATAATAGAAAATGAATTATGATTAGTGATTGTAAGAATATTTCAGGTAAGGGAGTAAGGACAATGACAGGAAGAAACAAAGAAGAGATGGAAGGCGTAACGTTATTGGGAAATCAGGGAACAAAGTACCCGCAGGATTATGCACCGGAAGTGTTAGAGACGTTTGTGAACAAACATCCGGATCACGATTATTTTGTTAAGTTCAATTGTCCGGAGTTTACATCCCTGTGTCCGATTACCGGACAACCGGATTTTGCAACCATTTATATTTCCTATGTACCGGGAAAGATTATGGTAGAATCCAAATCTTTAAAACTATATTTATTCAGCTTTCGTAACCATGGGGATTTCCATGAGGACTGCATGAATATTATTATGGAAGATCTGATTCGCCTGATGGATCCAAAGTATATTGAGGTGTGGGGCAAGTTTACACCAAGAGGAGGTATCTCGATCGATCCATATTGTAATTATGGGAAACCGGGAACAAAGTGGGAAGAAGTTGCATGGAATCGATTAGCAAATCATGATCTCTATCCGGAGAAAGTGGATAATCGTTAGAAACTTTAATTAGAATGAAAATTAGCCGCAGTTAATATGCGGCTAATCTTATGTTGATATAGAACAGAAAGAAATGGTGACAAAAATGGACTATAAAGAGAGCACAGAATATGTATTATCTATTCCTTTATTTGCAGATAAGTTAGGGACGGATTGTTTGAATCAGATATTGGATCGTCTGGGACATCCGGAACGAAGTTATCCGGTAATTCATATCGCAGGAACCAACGGGAAAGGCTCTACCTGTGCGTTTTTGTCATCAATGCTGCAGGCGGCGGGATACCGGGTTGGGATGTTTACCTCCCCGCATTTGATCAAGATTAATGAGCGGATGCAGATTGATGAAAAGACCATTACGGACGATGAATGGACAGAGGTTTTTGAAGAAGTCATGCATGCAGTAGAGGAAGCAAAAAAAGATGGTATTGCGCATCCGTCTTTTTTTGAATTTGTCTTTTTAATGGCTGCCGTTTATTTTCAAAAACAACAGGTGGATTATGCTATTTTTGTAACGGG
>HF987886.1:0-9909 GCA_000431135.1 Clostridium sp. CAG:590 | reverse complement strand
TATTTTTGAAACGGGAATGGGTGGAAGATTAGATGCAACGAACATTGTGCAGCCAATCCTTACGATCATTACATCGGTCGGTATGGATCACATGCAGTATCTTGGGGATACTTTAGAAAAAATTGCTTTTGAAAAAGCCGGAATTATGAAAAAGGATGTGCCGGCTTTGTTTTTCGACCGTAAAGATACAGCAACGCAAGTTATCGTTCAGCAGGCAAAAGTGGTTGGCGCACCTTTACGCCTTGTCGAAAAATCGCAATATAAAATATCAAAAATTAGTGAAAAAACCATTGATTTTTCATTGGATAGTGGTTATTATAGATATTGCGAGTTGCAGATTTGCAAGACAGCACTATATCAGGTAGAGAATGCCGTTCTTGCAATAGAAGCTTATGAGCAGCTATTAAGACAGAAGAACAGAGTGGCAGACATGGATTCGGAGAACGAATCGGTTTGTCGGTTGATAGATAAACATATAGATGAGATTCAGACCGGATTAATTCGTATGGTCTGGAATGGCAGGATGCAGTGTATCGGTTCCCATATATATGTGGATGGTGCACATAATGAAGAGGCAATTGAGGCGTTTTGTCATACATTGGAAGTGATGTTCCCGAAGGAACATAAGATTTTATTATTTGCTGTTTCAAAAGACAAAGATTACAAGACAATGATTCGTAGACTTTCAGAGATTACATTTGACGAAATTATAATTGTTCGTTACGAAGGAAGTCGTTCAGCAGAGATTGAAACAGTAAGAAGAACATTTGGACAGTTTTCGAAGAGTAAGATTACTTCTTTTGACGATATAAGAGATGGGTTTGAGTATGCGAAGAACCATGTTAGGAATCAGTATTTATTTTGTGTAGGCTCTTTATATCTGGTAGGTAATCTGCTCAGTTTAGGAGTATAGATTATGATTAATTTTGATGAAGAGATCAGAAAGTTTAAGCCTTGCCTTGAAGTATCTCAGGCAGAGGATGCAATATATAAGAACGACGTGAAAGATATTACAGATGTATTAGCGGAAATGTTACAACAGGTGAATGGTAAGAAAGAGAAATAGGCGGTGAATAATATGGAGTGTTTGAATTGTGGAGCACCTGTATTAGAGAACGGACACTGCAGCCAATGCGGCATGAACTATAAGCTGTTGGCAAAGGCCTATAATACATCAAACTATTACTATAATTTAGGTTTGGACAGAGCAAGTGTCAGAGATCTTACCGGTGCAATTGATGCATTGAATTTGGCGTTGAAGTATAATAAGCAGAATATCAACGCAAGGAATTTATTAGGACTTATCTATTATGAGATGGGTGAAACTGTGTTGGGATTGACACAGTGGGTAATCAGTAGTAATTATCTACCGGATAATAATATGGCGGAGCGTTATATCAAAGAGGTACAATCCGATCCGCTCAAGTTAGAGGAAGCCAATCAGCTTGCCAAGCAGTTTAATCAGGCGTTGGCGCATGCAAAGCAGGGAACAAAAGATCTTGCTTTCATCCAGTTGAAGAGAATTTTGTCAAATTATCCGCATTTTGTAAAAGGATATCTGTTATTAGCCTTGTTATATCTGGATAATGGCAATCCGGATAAGGCAAAGAAAGCATTAAAACGTGTGTTGCGGATTGATAAGAATAATACATTGGCGGTCAAGTATCTGTCAGAGATGGGGGTTGCACCGAAAGATATTATCGGAATGAAAGAAAGCAGCCACCGGATTGACGTGGATTCTGCATATTCAGATGAGGATCAATATAAGTCGGATCTTGAGACATTTGTTGAAAAGGGATTGGAGAATATTGACAACCCGGATCTGACGGTCGGATCTTATAAGGAGATCAATCATAGCAAGTTCAATCTGATCTATGTTGCAGTCGGACTGGTTCTCGGTGTTTTAACATTCTGGCTTCTGGTGCTGCCAACGAAGCTGAATAGTGCAAATCAGAAGAACCGGGAACAGGAGATTTCTTACAGTGAAGAAGTATCCAAGAAGAATGTTAAGATATCCGATCTGGAGAATCAGGTTGATGATCTCAACAAACAGTTAGAGGCAAAGGACAAAGAACAAGAGAAACAAAAGAATGATCAGAAAGATTCAAAAGAAGCATTCCAGATCATTAAGAATAACATTCCAAACACAACATATGAGACTTTGTGTTCGGAAGCTGCCAAAGCAATTGGTGAGAATGATTACAAAAAGGCAATTAATTTATGTAATGTAGCACTCCAGATTCAGGAAGGTGAAGATGCATATTACTATTTGGGAAAAGCATACCTTGGTGATCAGAACGAAGAAAATGCCAAATCAGCATTTATCAGTCTGAAGGACAACTATCCGGATAGCACTCATCTTGATGAGATCAAAGATTATCTATCCGAGTAGATATAATTTAACCACAGATAATATTTGAATAATACACTTAAGAAAAGCAATCTGTTTTTACAGGTTGCTTTTTCTTTTATCTAATGTGTGAATTGCGGCGGAGAAGTATAACAGGATATTCATTATGTAGAAAGGGATGGAAATATGGAAGAAAAATGTGTACATCGGGTCAAAGGAGAGACTTTGATCATTTACTTACCGGAAGAATTGGATCATCATACAGCGGATAAGATCAGAGAGTGTACAGATGAATTGTTTGTTTGCAAAAAGATACGGGATGTAATCTTTGATTATCAAAATACAGGTTTTATGGATAGTTCGGGAATTGGACTGATCATGGGGCGGTATCGTGAGGTGAAATATCTGAAAGGAGACGTATATATTGTAGGAGTGCATACAAAGATTGCACGTATTCTGGAAATATCCGGATTGTACAGAGTGGCAAAACAAATGAATAATGTAGATGAGGCATTGCGTGACATTGAAAGAAAATATAAGAAATAAATATTAACCGTAGTTAAAATATAAAAAAGGGGACAAGGATATGGAACATTTTAATAATCAGATGGTGGTGGAATTTGACAGTGTATCAAAAAATGAGAGTTTTGCGAGAGTGGTAGTGGCTGCTTTTGTTGCCAGATTGAATCCAACGTTGGAGGAGATTGCAGATATAAAAACAGCAGTGTCGGAGGCGGTTACCAATTCAATCATTCATGGATATGAGAATGGCGATGGCAGAATCCGGATTGAGACTTATATTGTGGAGGATACTGTTACGGTGATCGTGACAGACTATGGTGTCGGGATTGCAGATATTGAAAAAGCAATGGAACCAATGTACACATCTAAGCCGGAACTGGAACGATCCGGTATGGGATTTGCATTTATGGAAGCATTTATGGATGAATTGTTTGTGGAATCCCAAAAGGGAGAGGGAACAAAGGTAACGATGCGAAAAGTGATCCGGCAGGAAAATGCGGAGGAAGGGTTCGAAAACAAAGAAATATAGTGGAGGCGTCATGGATAGAACTTTGGAGTTGTTAAAACTTGCAAAAGAGGGAGATCAAGACGCGAAGGAACATATTGTCACTGAAAATCTGGGATTGGTATGGGCGGTTGCCAGACGTTTTATTGGACGGGGACATGAACTGGAAGATCTGTATCAGATTGGCTGCATTGGACTAATGAAATGCATTGATAAGTTTGATCTTTCATTTGATGTCAAATTTTCGACGTATGCCGTACCGATGATCAGTGGTGAGATTAAACGGTTTTTAAGGGATGATGGAATGATCAAAGTAAGCAGGACTTTGAAAGAAACGGCTTATAAGGTCAAAAAGGCAAGAGATGAGATTGTTCATCAGACGGGACAGGAACCGAAAATAGAAGAACTATCGGAATTGCTGCAGATTGACGAAGAGGAGATTGTGGCATCATTAGAAGCAAATGTTGAGGTGGAATCAATTCATAAGACAATCTATCAAAACGATGGGAATGCGATTTATTTAATTGACAAGATTGCCGATCAGGAAGATGAAAAGGAGGATTTATTAAATCATATTGTATTAGAAGAATTGATGGATGGTTTGGAGAAAACGGAGCAAAGGATCATTCAAATGCGATATTATGAGAATAAAACGCAGACGGAGATTGCGGGAGAAATTGGAATATCACAGGTACAGGTGAGCCGCCTTGAAAAGAAAATATTAAAAAAGATGAGAGAAAGATACCAAAGTGGAATATGAAATGGTTGTGTCTCATCGTGTTTAATGATAAAATTGAAACGTTGATTTGATCATGAACAAAGGAGGAAGAGAATGGGCACATTTCAAGTTGAATTGAAAAAGGTTGTGGATGACAGCTATGAGATAGAAGTTGGATTTGCGCTCGAAGACAAATTGATTCAGGATCTGCAAAACGGATTGGTTGGAAAGATTCATAAATTTGCCGTTGTGACAGACAGTAATGTGGCATCGTTGTATGGTGAGCCAATCTTACATAAGCTGCAGAATGTGGGATATCAGGCAGATCTGTTTGTCTTTGAAGCAGGAGAAAAACAGAAGACCAGACAGACAAAAGAAATGGTAGAAGATGCCATGCTGGCAAAACAATACCGGAGAGATTGTTGTGTGATCGCAGTCGGAGGCGGCGTGGTAACTGATCTGGCAGGTTTTGTTGCCGGTACATTCGGAAGAGGTGTACCATTTATCAATTATGCGACTACACTGCTTGCGGCAGCCGATGCATCTGTGGGAGGAAAGACTGCGGTGGATACACCGCTTGCCACTAATTTGATCGGGATGTTTAATCAGCCGGAAAAGGTATATCTGGATATTGCAACATGGAAGACACTTCCAAAGCGTGAAGTGATCAGTGGATTAGCAGAGACAATCAAACATGCATGTCTGGGAAGTAAAGAGTTTTTTGTATATTTGGATGAGCATATGGAAGACATTCTTTCTTTACAGAAAGAGGCGTGTGAACATATTGCAGAAGAAAATTGCAAGATCAAATATCATGTTGTCATGAAAGATGAAAGAGAGAGCGGACTACGTGAAGTGCTGAATTTGGGACATACGGTTGGACGTGCGATCGAGACGGTCAGTGATTATCGTTTATTGCATGGAGAGGCAGTATCAATCGGAATGGTTGCAGAAGTGAAGCTTGCTTACCGGCTGGGTTATGTAACGGAGGAAGAGCGGGATGCAGTGATCGCACTTCTTGCAAAGGCACAGTTGCCAATTACAATTCCGGAATATATTGACAGAGAAGTGTTAGTGAAAAAGTTATATACCGATAAAAAGGTAAGGGATGGAAAATTACGCTTTGTCATACAAAAAGGAATTGGGAACATTGTTGAATTTGAACCGGGTGTGTTTGCTGCTCCGATTGAGGAACAGGTTGCCCGCGAGATTATTATGAGCATATAACAAAGGAGAAGCCGATGCGTAGTTTACAGAAAGCAAGAGATTTTTTCGTTGCAGATCGGTTTGCAATGGTGACCTCCGGTATTGAAATTGAAGAGGTGGATGACGGATATGCAAAGTGCAGTATGAAAGTGGATGAGAGGCATGTAAATGCAACCGGACATGTGATGGGAGGTGCAATCTTTACACTGGCGGATTTTGTGTTTGCAGTTGCAACGAATACAAGAGAGAAGGTGACAGTAACAACGGTCAGTCAGATCAGCTATCTGGGGACGCCGAAGGGTGATGTGTTATATGGTGAGAGCCGGATACTAAAAGATGGCAGAAGAAATTGTTTCTATGAAATAACAATTACAGATAATCTGGGAACTCCGGTAGCGGTTGTATCAACCAGTGGAGTACATCTGACACCGTCGACATCTACTTGACAAATATCAACAAATCGCATACGCTAGAATACAAATCAAAAGAAGGGAAAAGAAAAATATGAAAAAGGCAAAGATAATCTTGCTTGCCATGTGCTGCCTGTTGTTAGCCGGCTGTGGCAAACAGAATAAGGCATCTGACATTTGATCCATTGATGATCTTGAGGCATTGATGATCTTGAGGGCAAGCGAATCGGAGTACAGATTGGAACAACAGGAGACATTTACGTTTCTGATTACGAAGGCGATGATGCAGGAACGGTTGTAGAACGTTACAACAAAGGAAATGATGCGGTATCTTCTTTGAAGAACGGTAAAATTGACTGCGTTGTTATTGACGAGGAACCGGCTAAGGCATTTATCAAGAAGAACAGTGATCTGAGTATCTTAGAGGAAGAGTTTGCAATTGAGGATTATGCAATCTGCGTTTCAAAGGACAAACCGGAATTGAGAGACAGCATCAATCAGGCATTGCGTGAACTCAAAGAAGACGGAACATTGCAGAAGATCATCGATAACTATATTAATGATAATGATGAGGGATTTCATTATCAGAGTCCGGAAGGTCTGACTTATGAGAATGGAACGTTAGTTATGGCAACGAATGCAGCATTTCCGCCATATGAGTACTACAAAGATAATAAGATTACCGGTATTGATGCAGATATGGCAACTGCAGTTGCCGACAAGCTCAACATGAAGTTAGAGATTCAGGATATGGAATTTGATGCCATTATCACGGCGGTACAGGCGGGCAAAGCAGACATTGGTGCTGCAGGAATGACTGTGACAGAGGATCGTCTTAAGAATATTGATTTTACGGACACATATACAACAGCAAAGCAGGTTATTATTGTCCGCAATGGTAATCATAATCCGTTGCTTTCAATCAAAGACAGTTTTTATCAGAACTTTGTGGAAGAAAACCGTTATGAGTATATTTTAAAAGGTCTGCGTAACACATTAGTCATTTCAGTATTTGCGGTATTACTTGGTCTTGTTATTGGATTCCTGATCGCACTTGTCCGTACAACACATGATAAGATGGGAACATTGAAGATACTCAACTGGTTGTGTAAAGTATATCTTACGATCATTCGTGGTACGCCAACAATGATTCAGTTGTTGATCATATATTATGTGGTGTTTGCTTCGGCAAATGTCAGCAAGGTACTTGTTGCGGTGCTGGCATTTGGTATCAATTCCGGTGCATATGTGGCAGAGATTCTGCGAGGTGGAATCATGGCATTGGATATTGGTCAGTTCGAGGGCGCAAGAAGTTTGGGACTGACACACGGACAGACGATGCGGTATGTTATATTGCCACAGACAATTAAAAATACACTGCCGGCACTTGCAAACGAATTTATTGTATTGATCAAAGAGACGGCAATCAGTGGTTATATCGGACTTCAGGACCTGACGATGGGAGGAAATATTATTCGTGGTATCACATATGAAGCATTTTTCCCGTTGATCACGGTAGCATGTATTTATCTTGTTATTGTTATGATCCTGTCAGCAGGAGTGAATAAATTAGAGAGGAGCCTGAAGAAGAATGAGCGATAAAGATGTGATTATTAAAGTGGATCATATGACCAAATCATATGGTGATAATGTGGTGTTGGAAGATATTAATACCGTGGTAAATAAAGGAGATATTATTGCGATCATCGGACCTTCCGGATGCGGAAAGTCGACATTTATCCGGACACTGAATTTATTGGAAAAACCGGATAGCGGCTCTGTTTTGTTAGACGGACAGGATCTGATGGATAAGAAGGTCGATATCAATAAAATGAGACAGAAGGTTGGAATGGTATTCCAGCATTTTAATTTATTTCCGAACCTTACAATTAGAGAGAATATTACGTTAGCTCCGGTAAAGACCAAACTGCTGAGTAAAGAGGAAGCATCTAAGAAGGCGGATGAATTGTTAGAACGTGTAGGATTGTCTGACAAGGCGGATGCATATCCGGATACTTTATCCGGAGGTCAGAAACAGCGTATTGCCATTATCCGTTCATTGGCAATGAATCCGGAAATTATATTATTTGACGAGCCAACATCGGCATTGGATCCGGAGATGGTTGGAGAAGTTCTGGAATTGATGAAAGAACTGGCAAGAGAAGGTATGACGATGGTTGTTGTAACCCATGAGATGGGATTTGCGAAGGAAGTTGCCAATCGGGTCATGTTCTTGGATGAAAAAGGAATCAAGGAAGAAGGTACACCGGAAGAAATCTTCGGTTCACCAAAGAGTCCGAGATTGCAGAATTTCTTAAAACGTGTAACAGCTTAATAGTGATAAGAGAAAAAGTATGATCCCTGTGTTTGCATTATGTGCAGATACGGGGATTTTTGGTATAAAAAGAAGGCCCGGGGGATACCAGACCTTCATCTAATGAGGGGGAGAGGATTTCAGTACAAATAAATGTACTATATGAAAAGCTCTTACAAGTTCATAGTATAAGAAAAAGTTGTGAACAAATTATGTTCATCCTGTTTTTGTTTTGTGAACTTTTAAATATTTATTTCAATTATGGTTTTATTAATAAAAATATATGTCCGATAGGAGAGAATTCGTGTATAATAGAGGAAATGCAAAGACTATAACAAGGAGGAAGAAGACATGGTAAAACATATTATATTATGGCGATTAAAGGATGAATTAAAAGGTGAGGAGAAAGAGCAGATCATGAAGAATATGAAGACTCATCTTGAATCATTGGTTGGTAAAGTGCCGGGGCTTGTCAGTATGCAGATTGTGATCGATGGACTAGAGTCATCCAATGCAGATGTTATGTTGGATAGTACATTAGAAGATGCGGCAGCGTTGAAGGGATATGCAGTTCATCCGGAACATGTTGCTGTTGCAGATACCTATGTGAGACCATTTACCGCAGTTCGTATCTGTATGGATTATGAAATATAAGAAGAAATGATGAGAGGAATCAGAGGGTATGTTTCTGAATCTGTCAGATGGGGCATTTTTTCAATAAGAAAAGTTCAGTGATACAATATACGGCATTGTATTGAAAAAAGTGCAGAAATTGAGGCATTTTTTGTGGAAAATCACTTGTGAAATTGTGGAAACCCGATATAATAAAATAAGATTGTATACAAGAATTAGAAAAGGAGAAGAAAAATGTTTGGTTTTGGTCAGTTGATTGATATTTTGAAGAAGAATCCGAAGAAGATTGTATTAACGGAAGGCAATGATCCGCGTATTCTGGAAGCGTCATCCCGTTTGTTGGCAAGTAATTTCTTGCATCCGATCCTGATCGGCGACCCGAATGAGATCTATGAAGTGGCAGAAGACAGCGGATTTAATATTCGTGGATCAGAGATTATTGACCCGAAGAATTTCCCGGATATGGATAAGATGGTTGCAGAGTTTTGTGAGATCCGTAAGAGCAAGGGAGTTACACCGGAGCAGGCAAGAAAGTACCTAGAGCAGAATAACTATTTTGGAACTATGCTTGTGAAGATGGGATATGCAGATTCATTATTGGGAGGAGCTACATATTCTACGGCAGATACGGTTCGTCCGGCGTTACAGTTAATCAAGACAAAGCCGGGCAATACTTTGGTATCATCCTGTTTCATATTGGTAAGACCTTCTGCAACCGGTGACAATGAGGTACTGGCAATGGGCGATTGTGGTATTAATATTCGTCCGAATGAAGATGAATTAGTGGAGATTGCAGAAGAGACTATTCGTTGTGCGAAAGTATTCGGAGTAGATCCCAAGGTTGCATTCTTAAGTTATTCAACATATGGTTCTGGTCATGGTGAGGATGTCGATAAGATGCGTAATGCTGCCCGTAAGACAAAAGAGCGTAATCCGGATATTCCGATTGATGGGGAGATGCAGTTTGATGCGGCAGTTTCACCTAAGGTATGTAAGAAGAAATGCCCGGAGTCAGAGGTTGGTGGACATGCGAACACGTTTATTTTCCCAGACATCAATGCAGGTAATATCGGATATAAGATTGCACAGAGAATGGGTAACTTTGAAGCGTATGGTCCGATTCTGTTAGGATTGAACTCTCCGATCAATGATCTTTCGCGTGGATGTACTGCAACAGAAGTGTATTCTATGGCAATCATCACCGCAGCCCTCTCCTAAAAATGATTATCCCCTTGCACAGCGTGAAGGACG
>HF987885.1:45842-109847 GCA_000431135.1 Clostridium sp. CAG:590 | reverse complement strand
TGCCCTCACACATCATCCGTCACTCACGCTGTGCAAGGGTAATATCTGTGATGTCCGGGATTGCAACCATGGAGTAATTGGTATGATATATCACATATCCCGGATTCGCCTGCGGCGGCTTTTTGAGGTTACCCCGTCTGGTATAGTCGATCTCTACTTTCGGACTTGTATTGCCGGACGAATAATACGCCGCCAGTCTTGCAGCTTCCTCATAAGTTGCATCCGGCACATCTTCTTCTCCCTCTAATTTGACAATGACATGGGAACCCGGCATATCCTTTGCATGGAACCACAGATCCTTTGCATTTGCAAATTTGAATGTCAATCGGTCATTTTGCAGGTTATTCTTTCCAACATACATATGGAAACCATCTGAAGATATATAATGCAATGGCTTGCTCTGTTCCTGTTTTACGCCATTGCGCTTAACCGGTTTTGCCTTTATAAGTCCGGCTAACACCATCTCTTCTCTTATCTCGGTAAGATCTGCCTCTGTTACTGCTATCTCAATACTGTGTTGCAGGGAAAGAAGCTGATCCAGAGTTCGTTTGCTTTCCTCTACCAACTGAAGAGATGCTTCATAGGTTCGTTTTAATTTGTTATATTTATTAAAATACCGGTTTGCATTCTCAACCGGTGTAAGTGTCGGATCTAACGGTATCGTCACTTCACTGTTGTCATAATAATTATTGACCGTGATCGACTTATCCTCCGGTTTGATCTCATATCCATACGTCTGAAGCAATTCGCCATACACACGATATTGATCCCGTTTCTCCGTATCTTTTAACTGCTTGCGTTGCAGATCATACTTCTTAGAGGTACGTTCAACCGCTGTTGACAATACCTTACGCAGATCTGTTGATTTCTGATGTATTCTGGAATAAGTATCCTTCTTTGCGTAATATTCCCGCAATAAATGTGAAATATCATCAAAATGCTGGATTGTCATATCCCCATACATGGTAAGAGGCAATGCAGAAAATGCAACCGGCTCGTCCTGATCATATGCAATGACCGGGTCATAGTCCCCATTCAGGATTCGCTGCCGCACTTCACAGAATACATCCCACAATCGTTCCTTGTTCGTATCTGCCAGACTATCCGTACTAAAATTGCCATCCACACCTGCTTCGTAACAGATCTCGCCCGCCATCAGCTTTGAAAAGCCTGTAAGGGAGGTATAGATCGCTTTCTCAATACTAAGTGGCTTTTCCAAAATATCTCTTTCAAATGCTGGCTGCGTAATGGTCAACGGATCACATTTGGTATTCGGTGGCAGTACATAATCGTATCCGGGAAGAACTTCCCTGACGGAACTGATATGTGCCCCGATCCGCTTGATCGAATCGATCACAACATCCGCCTCATCTGTAAAAATAATATTGCTGTATTTGCCCATCAATTCTATGATCAGTTTCTTACGCCGAAGATCGCCCATCTCATCTAAATGTTCAAACTCCATAACAATGATCCGTTCTAGTCCCGGTTGTCTCACGGACACAATTCTGGCATTACCGATATGTTTACGCAGCAACATACAGAAATTCGGTGCCTGCGCAGGATTTAATTTGTTCTCTTCCAAAAAATAGACTAACGGTAATGTTGCACTGGCATTCAACATCAAACGAAAAGTTGTCTTCAGATTCTTTACAACCAGATTGATCTCATCTGTTTCCGGCTGATAGATCTTATAAACTCTTCCACCAACCAATCGCTCTTTCATATCCCGTACAATATTCGCTATTACTACTCCGTCAAATGCCATGTTGCCTCATCCTCTATTCTTCAAAATCTCTCTATGTTCTATATCCTTAACGATATAATTCTTCATACTGTTTTGCAGAATTTGCCCATGAATAGTTCTGATTCATGGCACGTACCTGCATATCTTCCCAACTCTTCTTCTGGTTATAGTATACTTCTTTTGCATAATTGATCGTATTCAATAATTCCTGTGCATTATAATTTGCAAAAGAAAATCCGGTTCCGGTCTGCTCATATTCATTATACGGGATAACCGTATCTTTCAGACCACCTGTTTCTCTTACGATTGGCAAAGAACCATACCGTAATGCCATAAGCTGTGTTAATCCACATGGTTCAAACCGTGATGGAACCAATATTGCATCACACGCACCATACATCTTATGCGATAATGCATCTGAGAAATAAATATTGGCACTTACCTTGGCCGGATGGAAGTTCTGATAATAGCGGAACATCTCCTCATAACGTTGATCTCCTGTTCCTAATACAATAAATTGTACACCATCCTGACAGATATCATTCATAACAGCATCTACCAGATCCAGACCTTTCTGATCGGTCAATCGTGAAATGATACCGATCACAAACTGGTTCTTATCAACCGGCAGTCCTAATTCCTTCTGAAGCGCAGTCTTATTCATTGCTTTGTTTTTCTTATAATTCTTTGTCGTATAATTCTTATACAGGTTCTTGTCCTTTTCCGGATTGTAGGTATCATAATCAATACCATTCACGATACCAACTAAAGACTGGCTTCTCGCCCGGAGCAGACCATCTAATCCTTCTCCATAATACGGAGTCTGAATCTCATATGCATAGGTGTTGCTTACCGTTGTGATGGTATCAGCATATACAAGTCCACCCTTTAACATAGAGGCATCTTTATTCAATTCCAATTTGTCCGATGTGAATAAATAATCCGGCAATCCGGTACAATACCTCATATGATCAATGTTCCATTTTCCCTGGAACTGCAAATTATGAATTGTCATAATCGACCGGATTCCACTAAAAAACGGATTACCTGCAAATAACGTCTTCAAATAGACCGGTACCATTCCTGCCTGCCAGTCATGGCAATGCACAATATCCGGACGGAATCCGATAACCGGTAGAATTGCCAATGCTGCCTTTGAAAAATAGCAGAATTTTTCAATATCCCACTTCGTCTCTCCATACGGAGCAATACCATTGAAATAATACTCATTATCAATAAAATAAACCGGTACCCCTTCATACTCCATATACATAATTCCAACATATTGGGAATGATCTCCAATATCTAATTGAAAATTCGTAATAAAACGCATCTTCTCCTTAAACTTAGATGGAATACACATATAATTCGGAATAATGATCCGGACATCATACTCCGACTTATCAAAAATCTTTGGCAATGTTCCTACAACATCTGCTAACCCACCCGTTTTAATAAACGGCACACACTCCGACGCAATGTACGCAATTTTCTTCATTCTTCCCTTCTCCTTAGCACAAATAGACTTTTGTCTATTATAGCACAAACCCATATACAAAGAAAGAGATATTAAAAAAGATCATGCGTACAAATTAAGAGCCAGGCCTGGACAAAATAACGAATTTGCATTCTGTCCAGGTGGCTCTGCTGCATCAATATCCTTCTTCTATATCATTATGCACTAAATTGTCCGAACGGATACCCCTTCATCCGATACTCTAATCGGAATTTATCCGCAATCAATGCGATAAACTCTGAATTCGTCGGTTTTCCTTTTCCGGAATTTACGCTATATCCAAACAGATTTTCCATGGTGTCTAACTTTCCCCTGTTCCATGCAACCTCAATCGCATGGCGGATTGCACGTTCTACGCTGCTTGTCGTTGTATGATATTTTTGTGCAATGGACGGATACAAATACTTTGTAATGTAATTTAATGTTTCCGGATCCTTGATCGATAAAATGATTCCTTCCCGTATGTATTGATAGCCCTTGATATGTGCAGGAGTGCCTATGCTGCGGATCATCTTGGTCACATCATTTTCCAATGTAGAGTCAAGCAGGAACTGCTTTTGTTCATTTGTCATATTTTCCTGTTGCTTTTTCTTATTTCTGTCCTCATACCGGACTTCCAAAATACGTTCTAACATTCTTGCTATAAACTTTGGTTCCTGATTTAACATTAAATAATAATCGGCGCCAACTTCATATGCAATATCAATAATCTTTTGAGAAGTAACCGCTGTCAAAAATACAAATTTTGTGTCCTGCAGGGATGTGTGATTTCTACACATCTGCAATAAACTGATTCCATCCCCTCCATTTAAACAAATATCAGATAAGATCATATCCGGTTGCATCTGCTGTGCCTGTACTACTATGTCATCAAATCCTGCTGTCGTTTCCCGGATCACATATTCAAATTCTTTCATGGATTCGAATAATTTTTCATAAATGTCTCTGCTTCGTTCAGAAGCAATTAATATTTTCATACTGTCTCGCATTTGTTCCTCCCTAATGAATGCGTACTTCATTCTCTACCAAAAGACTGCTGCCAACAATCTTTTTACATCATGCCTGCATCTGTTCTAACCGTATTCGATCCGCCATCAGTGCAATAAATTCTGAATTCGTTGGTTTTCCTTTATCTGCCTGAATGGTATAACCGAATAATTCATGAATCATATCAATGTTTCCCCGTTCCCATGCGACTTCAATCGCATGCCGTATCGCACGTTCTACTCTGGTATCAGTTGTTCCATGTTCTCTGGCAATATCCGGATATAATTGTTTTGTGACCGCATTCAATACATCCACATTCTCTACTGCCATAAGGATTGCCGTACGCAGATACAAATACCCTTTAATATGTGCCGGTACACCAATCTCATGAATCATTTGTGTCACGATCAGATTGAGGTCTTTTTTCTGATTTCCCCGCTCGACAACAATGTCCTCTAGCGGGACAGACCGTTCCTGTGCTCCTGTTGCCTTTGGGCTCTCAATCATACATTTTTCTAATGTTTCTACATTGTTTTCCCATGGAAAAAACTTTACATTTTTTCTGTTTTTCAGTATTTCTAATACTTTTGTCTGTTTGGAGTTTGCAACCAGAATGAACCGGATTCCATCATATTGTACATCTGACCGTATCTTTTCAATCACTCCTATTCCGTCTAACCCGGGCAGAACCGGATTCAACAGAACCACATCCGGTTCATTTTCCTGAATACCGGACAATAATAGATTTCCCTTTTCATATGTTCCAATCAGACGACACTGTGTTTGCTTTCGTACCACATCCTCCATCTTCTTTCGCATCATCTCATCATGGTTTCCTATCATTACACGAATCATATTTCCCTCCTACTATATGAAATTCGTCATAAACTATGCACCTCGTTGACAGAAACATAGCAACATCGACTATATATGACTATATCAGATTAACAAAGAAATGATAAGTTGTCGCAAGACAAAATTACATATAAAATTTTTTCATTTTTCTTTATACAAAAAGACATCTTAACTCAGTCGACATCATAATACACAAATTATATACCGTTTTCGACAAATTATTCATTCTTTATCATATTATCAATCGAAATCCCATACCCCTTTGTCGGATCATTGACAAACACATGTGTTACTGCGCCGATTAATTTATTCTCCTGTAAGATCGGGCTTCCACTCATTCCCTGAACAATTCCACCGGTCAGTTTAATCAATGCAGCATCCGTAACCTTCAACTCCATCTCTGTGTCCCCATTGCTGTTTTTATGGATATTAACAATTTCAATTTCATATAATTGCTTTTCCCCGCTCACATAGGATTGTATATATGCTTTTCCTTCTTTAATCTCATCCTTCGCAGCAAGCGGTATTGCTTTTTCCTGTCGAAGTTCCTGCTGTAAACTTTCTGTCATACTTCCAAAAATCCCGTATAATCTGTTTTTTTCAATATTTCCAACAATATTTTCCGTTTGATAAGAAATCATACCTTCAATCTCTCCCGGCGTACCGGCTATTCCCTTTTCCACACCAAAAATATCCGCTGCATAGATCTCACCTCCCGATACCTGTAACAATTCTCCCGTATCTACATCTGTTATGCTATGTCCTAATGCTCCATATTGATCTCCATATGCGTATGTGATCGTTCCTAAACCTTGCAGATCATCTCTTACCCAGATTCCTACTTTATATATATTGGCTCCGGTCTCAACCGGATCGATCTGCACTTTTGTTATTTCTCCCTTTCTTACCACCTCAAACACCAAGCTTTCACCATTACAGTCTGTGATCGCCTGAATCAGCTGTTTCTTTGTTTTCATTGTTTCGCCATTCAGTTTCTGTATATAATCGCCTTTGATCAAACGGTTTTTTGCAGGATTTGATTTTTTCCCATTCACATCCGTAACTTCCCCTGTATCAATTACCAAAATTCCCTGCGTATTAATATAGATTCCAACCGTTTTACCAACCGGTATTACTTTTTTCTTTGATATGTCTTTCGCATTATCTTTGTGCTGCCCTGACAATGCAGCATTTGTCCTGGCAATCTCTTTTTCCCGTTGTTCTTTTTGGTATCCGCATGATGCTGCAATTAAAACAAACATCACATTTGCACAAAGCAAACCTTTTAATATCCGTTTATACACCTTCATCTCGTTGCACCTTCCTTTTTATAATATTGTTCCTTTTATCTTTTTACAAAACAAAAAAACCCATACTAAATGTTATATTTAGTATGAGTTCTCATTTCTTAAATCAATCAGTCAACCTTTGCCTTGATTGCCAATTCTTTCATTTCTTTTGCACTTTGCAAAACCGTTTCGGTTATCTCTACTCCACCGATCGGTTATCTCTACTCCACCGATCAATCGTGCAAGCTCATTTACCTGTTGTGTTTCATCTAATGGATAAATATTGGTAACTGTTTTTCCATCTATTACCTGTTTTTCAATTAAGTAATGCTGTGATGCCATAGCTGCAATCTGCGGAAGATGCGTAATACAGATTACCTGATGATTTTTGGCAATTGCATAAATCTTTTCTGCCACCATCTGTGCCGTCCGACCACTGATTCCGACATCTATTTCATCAAAGATCAGTGTCTCGATCCGGTCAACTTCTGCTAAGCAGGATTTCATGGCAAGCATAATTCTCGAAAGCTCACCACCGGAAGCAACCTGCCACAGCGGTTTCATATCCTCTCCAACATTGGTTGATATGATAAAATATGCATGATCTGCACCGGATGCCGTATAAGTGTCTAACGGTTCAAACACCATGTCAAACCGGACATCTAAAAAATTCAGATCGATCAAGGACTCCGTAATATTCTCACATAATTGTTTTGCAATCGTTTTTCGCTTGTGCGTCAATACCTGACACGCTGCCTTCAGATCCTGTTCTATCTGTGTTAATTGTGTATTCAATTTTTCTAAATAATCTTCCTGATGCTCTAATTGCTCCAATCTGGACTGCAACTGTTCCTGATATGCAAAGATATCCGGTATTGTCTTTCCGTATTTGGCCTTTAAATGATTCACCGTATTGAGCCGCTCTTCTAACATCTGGAATTCCGCTTCAGAAAAAGTATGTTCCTCCAAATACAGTCTTGTTTCTCTCGAAAAATCCGTCAACAGATCCGAAATTGTAGACAAAGAGTCTGTTAAAGAAGATAACTCCTCATCATATTCTGAAACAGTCATCATCTCACGCAACGCCCGGTCAACTGCCTCCTGCGCATTATCCTGTGCGATCGTATGTGCATTTGCAAGACTTTCGGTAATATTTCTTCCATTGGCTGCTTTCCGGTAATCCTCTTCTAACTGTTCATCTTCACCATCTTTTAACGATGCCTCTTCAATCTCATGCAGTTCAAATGCGATCAGATCCATCTGGCGTTTCTTTTCTTCCTGGTCTAATGAATTTGCTTCCAGTTCCTTTTTGATCTTACTATATTCCTGATAACAGGCTGCAACCTTTTCTTTATCCTTCTCAATCTGATCCTGACCATAGCGATCCAGCATTTTGATATGATTAGAAGGAATCAACAGAGACTGATGTTCATGCTGTGCATGCAGATCCAGTAATAAAGACGCAATCTCTTTCACCTTAGCAAGCGTTACCGTTTCTCCGTTTACTTTGCTCACACTTCGGTTGCCGATGATCTTTCTCGATAGTACAAGTTCCCCATTTTCAATATCCGGAACCTCTAATTCTCTTAGCTTCTCTAATGTCTCATCATCCTCTACGGAAAACAATAATTCCACCAAACCATATGGAGCATCTTTTCTAACAAAATCTTTTGGTGTCTTGCCACCTAATGCCAACATGACAGAACCAATGATGATCGACTTTCCCGCACCCGTTTCTCCGGTTAAAATGTTTAAATGATCCGAAAAATCAATCTCAATCTCATCAATTAATGCCATATTCTTAATATGTAAATTTAGTAACATATTATACCTCCAACTCAATCGTCAGATGCCACTTTTTTGACTTCCGCAATAATTTCCTTACAAAATCCCTTGCTTCTCGCCACAGCAAAGATTGTATCATCTCCTGCAATACAACCCAGAAATCCCTGTAGATCCATATTATACAGTGCCGCGGCAACTGCCATCGCCATACCGGACACTGTACGGACTACAATTATATTCTCAGCATAATCCATACTCAGAATACCTGCACTTAATACCTGATGATACTTCTTTGTCACATCGGTATCTGTATTCTGAATCATGGCATACTTCTGCTTTCCTGTTCCATCCGGTACTTTTGTTAAATGCATTTCCCGGATATCCCTCGATATCGTCGCCTGTGTCGTTGTAAATCCCTGTTTTAACAACTGACTTAGCAACTCCTCCTGCGTCTCGATCGCCTGTGTTTCAATAATTTCTTTAATCTTGTTCTGTCTATTCTCTTTCATCGGATCACCTTATAAATGATTTGCCATTTTCTCACGAAGCACTTCGTAAAAACTGACATCAAATAATTTAACCATTTTGGTAGTCTGTCCCGCTTTTCTGATTACGACTTTGTCCCCGGCTGATAGCTGAGTTCCCGGCTGACCATCAAAATTCACAATTGCTTCTTCTTCCTGTGCTTTCCGCATCTTCAGCACTTCTAACACGATCTCGTCCGCATCTCCTAACACAATACTCTTTGATGTAAGAGAATGTGGCGATATTGGTGTAATGATCATCACATGGGTCTTGGGCGATACGATCGGTCCTCCCGCAGACAGATTATAACCGGTTGATCCGGTCGGCGTGCTGACGATCACTCCATCCGCCTCATATATATCCATTACTCTGCCATTTACATACACTCTGAGTCCGATCACTCTGGAAAATCCTGCCCTTGATACGACGATATCATTGAGTGCAACATCTTTCAAAAGCGGTTCTTTCGCTCCGCACTTAAATACACTCCCGCATATATTCATGCGTTCTTCCAATTCATAGTCATCTGCCAACAGACGATCTAACACAGGGTAAATCTGTTCCGGTTCAATCTCTGCTAAAAATCCTAACGTTCCAAGATTCACACCGACAATTGGAATATTCAGATGCCGCAGATCCCGGCTTACCTTCAATATCGTACCATCGCCACCTAAAGCTATCACACAATCATACGATCCGGCATGTTCCTCTTGGGGAATCCATGCACTATAATCCCCCTGTTGTCCATTGATCCGGGTACTGCTGGCTCCATGCTCTTCCAGATACCGCTCCACTTTTGATGTCAGCGATAAATTTTCATCCTTTATGAAATTGGTTGCGATCAGAAAACGTTTCATGTCTCTTTCCTCACTATTTATCTAATGTCCCATGGGAGGCTTCCACCACTGCCTCTACATCAAGCTGTCCGACCGAACGATCTGCATCCTTGCTTAAATGCAATAAGTATTCAATATTTCCCTCCGGACCTTTTATCGGAGAAAATTCAAGATTACACAATGTAAATCCAATGGATTGCGCATACTCCATCACCATATGGATCACTTCCTTGTGCACATTCTTATCCCGCACAACTCCCTTTTTACCAACCTTTTCTCTGCCTGCTTCAAATTGCGGCTTGATCAGACAGACAATCTCTCCGTTGCCGGTCAGCAGCTCCTTGACCGGTCCCAATACTTTTGTAAGTGAAATAAATGACACATCAATCGATGCAAACTCTACCGGTTCTTCAATCTGATCCGGTGTTACATATCGGATATTCGTCTTCTCCATGCAGACAACGCGCGGATCATTCCGGAGTTTCCAGTCAAGCTGTCCATGTCCGACATCCACCGCATATACTTTTACTGCTCCGTTTTGTAACATACAATCGGTAAATCCCCCTGTTGAAGAACCTACATCCATACAGACCTTACCGGCTAATGTTACATCAAAATGTTTCATTGCCTTTTCCAGTTTCAATCCACCGCGGCTGACATATTTGAGCGTAGAGCCTTTTACCTCGATCGATACTTTGTCGTCAAAGGAAGAACCCGCCTTGTCTTCTCGCTGTCCATCTACAAACACAATACCTGACATAATAATGGCTTTGGCTTTTTCCCGCGACGTTGCCAATCCTCTATTTACTAACAATACATCTAATCGTTCTTTCATGTTGTCCTCATTTCTATCTGTTTACCAAATGAAATCCTGTATATCTCAACGATTCCAATAAGAACGAACCACATCCGTTACGCTCTTTGCATCTAATCCGAGTAACTTCCGAAGTTCTTTTACCGAACCATGTTCTACAAAACAGTCATCGATCGCTATATTATGAACATGGATATTGTCTACCTCATGCTGCATATAGAAAGCATCCACTGCCTGTCCATATCCGCCATTTAACACATGCTCTTCAAGGGTAATGACCGTATCATGTGTCTTTGCTAATTGAATCAGTAATTCTTCATCTAACGGTTTTACAAATCTTGCATTAACAAGTGTGATCATTTTTCCTTCTTCCTGCAAAGTCTCATACACCGTAACTGCCTCTTCCACCATATTGCCAACAGCGATCAATGCCACTCTTGTACCCTCTGCCAAAACTTCACTCTTTCCAAGTTCCATCGGTTCTAAATGCTCTCTTAAACCATAATATGCGTCCCCTTTGCTATATTTGATTGCAATCGGGCCATCATATTCCATCGCAAATTCCATTGATTTTGTTAACTCATACCGGTTCTTTGGTGCGATCACCACCATATTCGGAATATGTGATAAATATGCACTGTCAAATATTCCCTGATGGGTTTCGCCATCCTCTCCGACTAAACCGGAACGGTCAATTGCAAAAATGACATGCAGTTTTTGCAGACATACATCATGTAAAATCTGATCGTATGCTCTTTGCAAGAAAGACGAATATACCGCCACAACCGGTATCATACCCTCACTTGCGAGTCCCGCCGCAAATGTGACTGCATGCTGTTCCGCAATTCCCACATCAAAAAAACGTTTTGGATATACATTGCCAAATTTCACAAGACCGGTACCGGATGCCATGGCTGCCGTAATTGCCACCAGATTCGGATACTGCTCACCCAACGCGACCATTTTCCGTGCAAAAACATCCGTATTTGTCATCTTCGTCTTCTTCGCTAATGCCTTTCCGGTTGTAAGATCAAATGGTTTCACGCCATGAAAATATCTCGGATACCGCTCTGCAAAATGATATCCCTTTCCTTTCACGGTCTTAACATGGACAACCACCGGTTTCCGGAGCTTGATCGCAGATTCAAATGTATCTACCATCTGTCCGATATTGTGACCATCGATCGGACCGATATAAGTGATTCCCAGATCTTCAAAAAACATGCCCGGAACCAATAATTCCTTAATACTGTCCTTGCCTCGTTTAACTGCCTTTGCAAGACCCTCACCAATACCCGGAATATTCATAAGGCTTTTTTCCACGCCGGACTTTACCTCATTATATGCCTGACCGACACGGATCTTGTTCAGATAATTGGACATTCCACCAACATTTTCATCGATAGACATCTCGTTATCATTCAACACGATCATGCAGCTGGTCTTCAGACGGGCTAAATTATTCAATGCCTCATATGTCAATCCTCCGGTAAATGAACCATCCCCGATCACTGCTACCACTGTATTGTGAATTCCTTTTAATTCACTTGCTTTCGCCATTCCGATTGCCGCAGAAATGGAGGTGGAACTATGTCCGGTCTCAAACACATCCGTCTCGCTCTCTTTTCGTTTCGGGAATCCGCTCATTCCGCCTAATTGCCTTAAATGATCAAAGCCTTCCTGTCGTCCGGTCAGAATCTTATGCGTATAACTCTGATGCCCTACATCCCATATGATCTTGTCCTCCGGCAGTTTCAACACCAGATGAAGTGCCATTGTAAGTTCCACACACCCAAGATTGGATGCTAAATGTCCACCGGTTTTAGATAAATGTTCCAATAAAAATGTACGGATCTCCTGTGCTAACGGATTCCATTGCTCCGTATCATATTGTTTGATGTCATTTGGTTCTTTTATATTCTCTAACAATCCCATAACACTACCTCTTTTGTTTTCGGGTATCCTTATTTCGTTCTATGAATCAAAGACCGGGTGAGTTCCACAAGAAACTCTGCATCCTCTCCCATGCTTTCCAACATCGCAATTGCCTCATTAGATAACCGTGACACTTCCTTGCCGGATTCGTCAATACCATGTATCGTTACATAAGTAACCTTACCACATTCTTCATCACTGTGAATTGGCTTACCAAGTTCCTCAAAGGTTGCTGTCTCGTCCAATATATCATCCTGAATCTGAAATGCCATACCAATATTATATGCAGCTTCCTCTACCTTAACAATATCTTTCTCCGAAGCTCCCGCTAAGATTGCTCCGATCATCATTGCCGCCTCGATCAGGGCACCTGTTTTATTCTCATATATATATACAAGCTGCTCTTTGGTCAGCTTCGTTCCGGTCAGTTCTACGTCTGCAACCTGTCCGCCGATCATTCCATAAATACCCGGTTTGGCCGGCCACACAATGCGCGGGTGGGCGGCGAGCACTGCCATCGCCCGGTCAACCGACCGCCTTTGCAATAATTCCCGCTGCATAGCATCCGTATCTTCTATATCTGATATCGGAATCAGAGCATACGCTTTTGCAGCCGTTTCGTAAGCATAATTAAGCAGACTGTCTCCGGCTAAGATTGCCATTGCCTCTCCATATACAATATGCGCTGTCTTTCTTCCCCTCCGATAATCATCATTATCCAATGCCGGAAGATCATCATGAATCAAAGAATATGTGTGAATCATCTCTAATGCTGCCATAAATGGTTCGATCAGTTCTTCCGTTCCACCAAATAACCGGTAAGTTTCTGACATAAGCAATGGACGGATTCTTTTCCCTCCTGCTGACATGGTATAATTCATGGCATCGGTTACCGTTTTCTGTAACGTCGCATCTTTTGGCATATAGTTTTCAATGACCTTCTCAATATGTGTTACCCGATCCTTTAATTCCTTTGTAAAATCCATCCTATTCTTCCTCTCCCTCAGATAGTGATTCTCCAATTACGATCATTTCCTTTTCAATTCCACCAAGTTCCTTCTTACATGCCGCTAACAGTTTTGCACCATTTCCATATAATTCAATGGACTCCTTCAGCGGTGTATCTTCTGCTTCTAACTTTTCAATAATCTGTTCTAACTGTTCAAATGCTTTTTCTAACTGAAACTCCTCGTTCTCTTTGGGCGTTGTTTTCTTAGCTGCCATATCTATTCCTCACTTTTTTCTGTAATCTCCTGTACAACCGTATGGATACATCCGTCATGTACCGTGATCTGAACGGATTCCCCTTTTTTAACATTTCCTATTCCCGCAACCGGCTGTCCACTCTGATTCTCTATATAACCATATCCGCCTGTCAGTTTGGCAGTCGGACTCAATCCATGCAACTTCGCCAGTAACAACTCATACATATGTGCACATGTATTATATTTGTCCTTAAATACATCCGGAAGATTACGGGCGTATTTCTCATATTGCTGAAATGTCTGCTGATATTTTCTATCAAACACCGTCTGCATCCGGTCCTGTAAAGAATCCACATATATCTTCTGATTCTGCATGCGCATCATCGGAGATACTCTCTCTAACTTTGCCTCTGCTGCCTGCATATATAATCTGGTTCTATGCATCTTGTGATACATTGCCTGATACAGATTCTCCTGATATTGTCTGACCTGATCCACTCTCACCATAATATCCGGTATTGCCAGTTCACAGGCCGCACTCGGCGTTGGCGCTCTCAGATCGGCTGCATAGTCTGCAATCGTATTATCAATCTCATGGCCGGTTCCGGAAATGATCGGTGTCTGTGCTTCATAGATTGCCCTTGCTACAATCTCCTCATTAAACGGCCACAGATCCTCTATGGAACCACCGCCACGTCCAACAATGATCGTGTCCATTCCCATCGAATCCAATGTCCGGATACCTTCTACAATCGTTGCTGCTGCACCCTCCCCCTGTACTTTTGCAGGATACAGATATAACTGTACATATGGATTTCTTCTCTTTGCAACATTACGGATATCCTGGATCGCAGCTCCCGTCTTTGCAGTGACAATACCGATCTTCTTAGGAAATTGTGGAATCTCCTTTTTGTGTTCAAAATCAAACAGACCTTCTTCAAACAACTTCTGTTTCAGCATCTCATACGCTTCATAAAGATTGCCTCGTCCGTCTAACTGTATGCTCTTTGCATAGATCTGATATCTTCCATCCCGTTCATAAACTGCAACATTCCCACTGACCACTATACTCTGACCATTCTCTAACGTAAAATCAAGTCCTGTTGCTCTTGCTGAACGAAACATAACAGCCGCAATACTGCAGCCTTCTTCTTTCAATGTAAAATAGATATGACCGGACGAATGATATTTCACATTCGACACCTCGCCTTTCACCTGTACATTGCGAAGAAAATAATCCTGATCGAACATTCTTTTAATATATGCATTTACCTGTGAAACCGAATAAACTGCTGCCATTCCTACTCCGCATCCTTATTGTAATGATCTCTCCACCTTGCCTAATACAGCGTTCACAAATCCTTTTGCATCCTCATCACAGTACTGCTTACTTAACTCAACTGCTTCATTAATAGCAACACGATTCGGAACTTCCCCTTCATATAACATCTCATACACAGCAATACGCATAATTGCAATCTCTGCTTTGCCAATCCGCTTCATGCTCCAGCCTTCACAATTCATTTCGATCTTCTCATCAATATCCGATAAATGTGTAACAATACCTTCTGCCTTATCATGAATATATTGTAAGTTTTCCTCACTTTTACCTTCTAACTCTTCTAATGCATAGGAGATCTGTTCTTCCATCTCCTCCTGTGCAAATGGGATCCGGAAAATGATCTTGAACACTTCTTCCCGTATCTGACTTCTTAACATATCTTAATCCTCTCTATCTGTAACTATTCTATATATCCACTGCCTTGAAAACAAACCCAAAACATTCGAAAGGCTGTTCCGAAAGCCTATTATAAGGTCTACGAAACAGCCCTTTTCATAAATGATTATGCTTTTTCCTCTTTTGCGATCGCAACACCGGCAATTCTTACACGAACCTGTGATACGGTAAGACCGGTCATTGTCTCAATTGCCTGTTTCACTTTTTCCTGAACCTTGGAAGATACATCAATTACGCTATAGCCATATTTCAATTCAATGGATAAATCGACCTTAACATCTTCCGGTGAAACCGCAACCTTAACTCCTTTGGAAAGGTTCTTCATTCCCAACTTGCTTACTAACTCATTGGTAATGTTGCCATACATCTTAGCGACACCCTCCACTTCTGTTGCTGCAAGTCCTGCAATGATTGCAATAACATCATCTGCAATCTGAATATCCCCAAGAACGCCTGCTTCCTTGAAGCTATAGGCTCCATTCTGTGATTCTGTTGCCATACTGATTCCTCCTTTGCCAAACCTTTACTCATATGTAATATAGTATACCAAACATTCTATACTTTTTGCAATGTTTTTCGAATAAATTATAATTCCGTGGTTGTAATAACTATCTGTTTTAAAGAACATCCGGTCTTTCTGGTGATAATATCCTCTATCTGCGTTCTTTCTTTGTCTGATAATTTGGATGTTGAGATTGTCACATCTACACTGTCATCTGATATGCTTACAATGGAGTCCGGAAATCCTTTTGCCGCAAGCTGTGTCTCGGCTGCATTTTCCTTCTCCATTCGTTCTGTCATGGATAACATCTGGGAAATAGCATCCTTTTTTGCGTCTTCCGAAAGACTTTCGTTATTTACTATTTCTAATAGCATTTCTTTTGCTTTTGATCTGGTCTGTTCCCGATTCAGTTTTGCCTGTGATAATGTAACCGAACCGCTTGTGAGTACCGCCTCTCCAACCGAATCCGAATCAATCGGTTCTCCATCCGGATCAACACTCGCCTCTGCGACATCACCATTTTCTGCATCCTGTACTGTCGAAACTTCCGATGACTCTGCATCAATCGTCAATTCGTTTTCTGTTTTTCCATCCTCCTCTTTTCCGGCAAGATCCTCTCCGGAAGCCGTATCTTCTACTGCTGCACTAATAGCCGCATCATCTTCATTTCCTTTTGCTCCCTCCTGGTGTACATTATCTCCTGATGTTGTCAGCACCTGTTTATCACTTGTAAAATTCAGATATCCTGCCACTGCTATCATAATGGCAAGTGCCGTAATGATCACCTGGTTCTTTTTAAAAATCTTTTTCATATTCTTCCTCACTTTTTCTTATTTCGATTTACACACTACTATTTTATGGGCATCAATTGAGAATAATGCCTGCACCGCCTCTTTGATCTTGACGGTAAGCGCCGAGTTGTCTCCACCTTCACATACCACAACGACTCCCTCAATATCCGGATATAACTCTCTTACAATGATCGGTTCGGTATTTCCTTCCGTTTCAACCAATACCGTTTCCTGATTATTCTGAATCCGGTTCTTCTTTGATTCTTTGTTTTCCTCTGTATTGGTCTCCTCCTCACTCTCATAGGGCTGATTCTTGTCTAATATCTTCTCTCCATTATCTTTTAATGTAATCATCACATCAACTTTCCCGGCGCCCTCCATACCTTCAATGGTTTGTTCTAGCTTATTCTCTAATGCTGTAATATATGCATCTTTTTCCTGTATTTTTTTTTGCTGTGTCTGTTGGCTTGTACCTGTCTTCGTACTCTTTTGCTTTTTCCGGTTTCCGGTCAGATCAGACACCGGTGTGGCGATCAACAAAAAAAAGACACCCAGCAAAAAGAAGATAACTATTTTTTCCTTTTTATCAGCATCCAGCTTTATGTCCCTTATCATATCCATGATTCCGGTCCTTCCCTGAATATTTTCCTTCTGATCATCCATTTCCTTCATATTGGATCACCACCTCCTGTCCAAATATTTCATGAAGATATTGCTCTACAAGGTCAACATTCCCCACTGAATCACCAAACGTAATATGTATCCTGCTCACACTACCATCTTCTAAAACCTCTACAGAGAGATCGTCAATCGAATATCCTGCCTCCTCCAAAGCCGCTTTTATCTGTATTGCAATGGATTCTCCATACAACTGTATACTCTGATCCGATATGCGTTCTGAACTAGAAACTGCAAAAAAATCCTTTATATACGATACATATGTCTGTTCATCAATCTCCATCCACTCCATCACTGGATGCAGCATGACCAAAATAAATAACAAACCAACTACTAATCCAATATGTTTTGCATATGACTTATTCGGACATAACATCAAAATGACCGATGACACTATCCCAAACAACAGTCCGCTTCTTACCCAATCCAATATCCCCTCCATATCAATCCCTCCTCATCCTGCATTCAGTCGGACATTCGTGGTGAGGATTACGATTGCGACGGAGAGCACAGAGAGAACCAGCGAGGTACCGGCTGCCCTGACAAGCACACCGGTACTGTCACATGCACCCTGAATGCCTGCTATAATACGGTTATCACTGATCGGCTGCACCAATGCAAGAATGATCTTAAATGATATGTAAAAGGTAAACATTTTAAGAAGCGGAATCCCTCCTAATACGAGCAACAGGATCACCACAGAGATTCCCACACAGTTTTTGATCAATACCCCCGCTCCGAGCAGGATTGTCCCTAATGCAGAAAAGGAACTTCCACCCGGTATGACCGAAAGTCCCTTTTGTAAAACATTATATTTTGCATTATCATATACCGGTACCAATATGCTTTTCATTACATTCAGACCGATAATTCCGGTTCCAACCGCCTTCAATACAAACTGCACTGCCTGCTTGATCAGTGCTGCCAATTTAGAAAAACGATCCTTTGATTGAATCTGATTCAATACCACGACTAAAAAATAGATACGGATCGTTGGCAATACCAGATAAAGTAACAGTTTTTCGAGTATTGACAACATATACAAAAACATGGAATTTACCATCTGCGAGGTCGTGAATCCACTGCATAGTACAACAGACATATAAAATGCCGGCAGCAGACATTCCATCAGATCTTTCACATAACAGATCATTTCCTCCGCCATGTCATACACCAGGGAAAACGACTGCATTAAAAGCATTGCGATCATAAGATAGGTAATATAAAATCCCTGCTCCCCTACATAGCTCACTTTCAGTATAGAAGAATAATTATGAAAGATTGCGGCGATCACAATGAGCAGCATCAGTTTGATCAACAATATTCTGTTTTCCATAACTTCTGACAACATTCCTTGATAAAATTTTTCAAGAGCACTCTGTAGTGCAGATTCCACGTCTCCTGTCATTAATATCCGAAAGATATCCTGAAATGAAATCTCCTCTTTCATTCCATAAGACCGTGTTATATTTTCCAGGTCATCATCCAATTTTTCCAGATTTACAGCCTGCTCATACTCTTCAATATAAGGTTCTTTTCCGTATGTAGAAATCGATGAGAACCAGATCAGAATCCCCGCCATTCCAATCCATGCGAATCGTTTCATCCTGCTTCCTCCATTTCCATTATGGCATCACCGATGTAATCGTGTTGACAATTGCAAGCAGAATCGGCATACTCATCACCATCATGGTTAATTTCCCACCAATCTCAATCTGTCCTGCCACTGTAATAAAACCTGACTCTCTGCAAATATTTGACACAAATTCACACAAATAGGATATTCCAATAATTTTAAGTAATATCTCAAAATAACCGGATTCCAGACCAATATCCTCCAATACTCCATCCAGAAAATCCATGACAAATGTAAATCGTTCCATTGCATAGAATAAGACAAACAGGCTAAGAACAACAGAAAGATACACCCATACCGGACTGCCTAAATGTTTTAATTGAATTGCCAGAAGTACTCCAACCATCACACCACATATAACCTTATAAAAACTCATATTCCTTCCTCATAATCCAAACAAACTCTGCATTGACTGAAACAGTTCCACCAGATAAGGAAGCAGCCATGTAAGCACTACGATCATACCTGCCATTGTTACGAAAAATGCCTGGTCATCCCTTCCTGCATGCTTTAGCACCTGATTCAATAAAGCGATCACAATCCCCAGTGCTGCAATTTTTATGATAATTTCAACCGGCATATCTGTTCTCCTTATCTTCCCACTACAACCTCATTTATTTATATAAACAGGATCAATGTCATAAACCCGATAAATACACTGATCGACATTACCATTTTCTTCTTTTGTTTTATCTCCTCCTCCAGATTCTGGCGATTATGTTCCAGCTGCAGCAATACATAGTCCAATGCTTTCATCTGCGTTGTTATGTCTAGTGCCCCCAGCTTGTCCTTTGTCTATTCCCCCCAGCTTTTCCTTCAAAGATAATAACGGCTCTAAATCCTCTCTCTTTAATGCGGATATCTCATATAAATGCAGGATTTCTTCTTCCCATAAATCGGCAAACTGTACTTTTTCTTTTTCCTGTAACCGATCCGCCATCTGCCCAAACCATACAGAAAACGGATACTGCTCCTGCTCTGCCATTTTTTCAAAACTAAGCGGAAGCGGATTTCCCATATACTGAATCTCACTTTTTAACTGTAGTAAAATGCTATATAACCTTCTAAGTTCTGCTTTTCGCTGGTCAATCTTCCCATTTAACGCATATGCAGAATAACCACTGCTTCCCAAAACAAATAACGTTCCGGCTATTTTGAAAACCAATTCCATTTTTCATTCCACCTTAAAATATTAGCAAATCGTGGGATATTGTTATGCCAATAGTTTGTTGGCAAACAATACACTTCCTCTCTCATCAAATATTGTCTCAATCTGTCCCGGAACATTTCCGCCGGCTAACACAATAAATCGCTTAAACATCTTTTCTTCCACTAATTTCCGCAAGATTGGTTTGTTCTTAATATCTTCGATGGAAGAACCGTGTACTGTAGCAATGATCTGACATCCGCAATTCATTACATATTCCAACGCCTCTATATCCTCCCTTTTTCCGATCTCATCCACTGCGATTACAACCGGTGACATACTTCGGATCATCATGAGCATCCCTTCTGCTTTCGGACAACAGTCTAGTACATCTGTCCGCATGCCTACGTCATTTTGCGGAATCCCCAGATAACAGGCACCAATTTCCGAACGTTCATCTACAACACCTACACTGATTCCCGGATGCATGTCATTTCCGTCGGAAACTAAACGGACAATATCCCGCAAAAGCGTAGTCTTTCCACATCCCGGAGGAGATATGATCAGGGTATGACAGATCCGGTCATTTTCATATATGTATGGTAATATCTCCGCTCCACATCCTTTTTTCTCATGAGACATCCGGATATTGATAAATGAAATGTGTTTCACGCTCTTCACCTTTCCCTGCTCTAATATAACCTTCCCTGCCAGTCCGATTCGATGTCCCCCTTGTACCGTAATAAACCCTTGCCGGATCTCATCTTCATAAGCATATAGTGAAAAACTACTAATGTACTCCAGTGTCTCCTTTACATCATTCGCAGTGACCAGGTAGCCGTCTTTTGCTTGTCTTAATAACTTTCCATTTTCAGACATAAAATACTCGCCACCGGCATACAAAAGAATAAACGGTTCATTTGTACGCAGGCGCAATTCCTGTAGACATTCGTAATCAATATGGGATTGTTCGAGTATTTTGCGTAATTTTGCTGAGACTATTTTTAGGATTTCTTCTTTTCTTGCCATGGATGTTCCTTTCCTGTCATGTATTTTCTGTCCCCATATTGCTAATATATGCGATAAGGCAAAAAATGATGACAAAAAAGGAGGTCGGCTCGATGATCAAGCGGCGCCAAATCAATGCACTATCGTGCATTCTTAAAATAAAAAGAAGAGGTTCTTTTTCGTGCAAGCACGAAAGAACCTCTTCTTTCCATTTTATCAATCAAACAGTCATTCGCTTGGCTTATGCTCTTGACATATATTCACCGGTTCTGGTGTCGATGACAATCTTATCACCCTGGTTCACGAACAAAGGTACATTCAATGTAGCTCCGGTCTCAACGGTACATGGCTTTGTAGCACCTGTTGCTGTGTTACCCTTCACACCAGGCTCACACTCTGTAACCTCTAATGTTACGTTGATTTCCGGCTCGATTGCAAACACGTTACCATCATGAGAAACCACTTTAACATTCTCGTTCTCTTTAACAAACTTCAAAGAATCTCCAACTACGTCAGTACCTAAAGCGATCTGATCGTATGTCTCATTATCCATGAAGTAGTATAAATCTCCATCTTCGTATAAATACTGCATATTCTTACGGTCGATGTGAGCCGTCTCAAACTTCTCAGTCGGGCGGAAACTGTTTTCAATCACACCACCATTTACGATATTCTTTAACTTTGTACGAACGAAAGCAGCACCTTTACCTGGTTTAACGTGCTGGAACTCGATAACCTGACAGATCTTTCCTTCATACTCGATTGTTACACCGTTTCTAAAATCACTTGCTGTAATTGTTGCCATGAAAATAATCCTCCTTAAAACTTCTCATCTCATACGCACTTATATACAGAACATCTGCCACTGGCATCCTGCTTCTGCATAACATGTATTCATAACACACTATCCATTATGAACACTCACATATCACGATTATACCTTATTAAAGTATATTTTTCAATAAAAAAATTAAATATACACAAAACTCAAAAATCGTATTCCTTCTCTCTTCCGGCGATCATTAATTCTCCTGTGCCGCCAATGATTTTTCTGCTGCCTCAAGAGAGGTATATCCATATAACAAAGCAGTATTGGTCATAATCCGTTTTGCCAGATTGTCGTCCTGTTTCTTCAATTCTACAATCCATCTGCCATACATGGATAATGTCCTGTCAGAATACGTCATCAATTCTCCTTTCAGATACGTCTCATATGATGTATTAAACGGATTATCGGTCTCTTTCCGGATTGTACGGGCATTCCCTGCCATATACGGATATTCTTTTGCAAATTCCTCCATCCATTCCACCTGAATCTCTGCGATCTGTTCAACGATCGCCCGCTTTTGCTCCGAACATTCAGGTAATTGCGCTGCAATTTTTTCATATTCTTCCGGTGCTGTTGACTCCATCATCCTTCCATATTTCTCTGTGATCAGATTCCAGTTTCTCTGATTTGCCTCCACAAAATCCACATAAAAACTCTCTAACAACTCTCTTGTCCATGCAAGATACTGGCTCTTCCGCATGACGGAAAATGTATTCCAGTCATTCTGGCAATCTGCTCTTCCACCTTCATTTTCCACTTTATCAAATGCCTGCCATTCTAATCGGACAATCGCCTCTACCAATTCTTCCTTTGTAACCGTCTGCTGTTCCATTTCTGTGTTCACCTCATCCCTTTGTTGCAATACATACGGAATCTGTTCTTCCAGATATGTTGCATCACTTTGTGTATATCCCTTCTGTTGTAGCAATTCCACAACACCAACTGCAATCTTGTGTACTCTCTCTATGATCGGGTCTGCGTTATTCGTAATACCGATCCAGTCAACAGCATCCCGCATACGATACCGGTCAGCAACAGGAAATTCTTTCATCAGCATTGATAATTCCTGTAAGATCTCCTGTCCATCCTTAAGATTCCTTGCCATGGTAAACCGCCATTTCTTATGTGGTGCATATGTGTCATTCAACAGATATAACAGATTCAGCACCTGTTCTTCCATATCATGCAGCATATAAACGGCACTCTCTATCTCCCCACGTTTCATCATACGCTCGTAATTATACTGTCCGGATTGACAGATCATTCCCAATGCCTGTGCAATTTTTTTCCGCTTCACATTGTCCGGATATCCCTTTTGCAGCTTACGATAAATGTGACCAAATATTGTATCTTCCCCGTCATATATAACGCCATTTGTTACCGTTGCAAGCTGCCAATCCTCTAAGCGCAAATACACCTCCGCCGGCAGATCTTCGTATTCTAATAAATATGTCGTCTCTTTCTCCGTCAGATCCAAAATCCTTTGGAAGAAATCTTCTATTACGATCACGCCATTTCTTCTTTTTCCCGGTATCTCTTCCGGCTTACACAGCCCCCGGAAACGATCTGGTAATGCAGCATATGATTCCTCTAACCATCCACCCAACTGCTGATACTGTTTTCTGGTCACAAATATGACAAATCCCGGTCCAAAATCATGATCCATTGAGAATATATCATCCTGTCCAAAACATTCTGATCCTTCTCCCACCTTTGCAAATGCAATTCCATCCTCCTTTGTGTCCGGATACTCTTGCATTTTATCTTTTACCACCATGACAAGTGCTCTGCCATATTGCTCAAAATAATCTCTATCAATCTGTAACCCTTTCATTGCATCCGGTTTTCCAATCCGTTCATAACAGATCTGCATATTACAAATCAGACGAAAATACGCATGCGTGAGTCCCACATGACTGCGCAATGTGAGCATCGCCTGTTCGAAAGCTGCAATTGCCTCGTCGTACTCTTTGCACGCCACATGAATATCCCCCAATGCAGACAATGCCGCACTGTAGTGATAATCATCGGTCAGACCATCCTTGAAAATAGAAAGACTGTTATCTGCCGCATTCTTTGCATCTTCCAATCTTCCTGCCTTTGTATAAGATACTGCCAGATTCGTATAAGTAACCGCCAGTTCCACTTTCGCTCCCGCCAGTTCCACTTTTGCTTCCGGATATGTCTTTACAATGGAAAGTGCTTCCTGCAATGCATTACAGGCATCTTCGTAACGCTCCATTTCCTGATATAACAGCGACAGATTATTATTCAGACTTGCCCATCGGAAATCACCCGACTCCAAAACATTTTGGTAAATCTCTCTGACCTTTTGATAATACTCCAATGACAGTTCTAATCGTCCGGCAGCACGATACGCATTTGCAATATTCAAGCAGCTTGTCCCATAATGTATGGTGTCTTTTAACCCTGCCTGTTCCATAAATGGCAATAGTTTCTGACAATACGCATCGGCTTTATCATATTGGGAAGTATCTCTGTAATATCCGATCAATTCATTAATGATCGTAATTGCACTTCCGACATCTCCTTCTTTCAATGCCTGTTCAAGATACTTAGATAAATAATCCTCCACCTGTTCACTCTGTCTGTTTGCAAACAACGCATCCAATCCATGAATCACTGCTTCTATATCCATATTGTTCTCCTGTTATCTAATCATAATCTATTTGATCTATCTTCTCTCTTACATATTGCCAATTATCACGTCTTTGATAACTGCCATAAATTCTCTTACATAGTTCGTAGGAATCAGATACCACACGGACTTTGCTGCCAGTCCCTCCACATGTTGAAATCCTGTTTTCTTTGCAATTCCAACAGCCCGCAATACATGAAAATCCGTTGTCACAACCAGTATGTCGGACTGATCGGTATCTCCACCATGATTTTGTATAATATCCTTTGAATATTCCAGATTTTCTTTTGTTGACGTAGATTGATCTTCCATCCGGATCCTGCTTTCTTCTATTCCCCGTTCTACAAGACCATTCTTCATTGCTTCTGCTTCGGAAATTCCTTCATCTTCACCTTTTCCGCCACTTACAATGGCAATACATTCCGGATGCTCTTTCATATATTCTGATGCTTTTTCAATCCGGTATTGTAATATCAACGACGGTTTTGTTCCATTTACTTTCGCGCCGAGTACGATCAGATAATCCGCATCGGTGCCCGGAGTCTCTACACTTTCCCGCACAATTACACTTTCCACAACAATAAACAACAGGCATCCCACCATCACCACACACTCAATCAAAAATAGTATTGGTTTCGGCAGCCATTGAAATCCTTTTTTGTCAAAAGTGAGTATAAGGGATACTCCCAAAAAGAATATCCCCATCAATAGCCATATGTAATTAAAACGAAATGCCGGTCCGATTGTCAGCATCAAAACAACAAAATATCCCAGACATAGAACGGTCAGCACATAACCGATTCCCTGCAATAATCTCTTTTTCATACTTAATTCGCCATATCCTTTAATTGTTTTACAACTTCTTCTTCTCTTCCGGTTTCCTTCTGATACGGTTCCGCTACTACGATCATGGTAACACCTGATTCCAGGGCAGCCTCCATTTTCTCGATAAATCCGCTTGATATTCCCGAATCCTTCGTTACAAGATAATGTATGTTATAATCCTTCAACATCACCTTATTCATCTCTTTTGAAAATGGTCCCGTCATGCCGATCAAATGTCTTCCTTTGATTCCGAGACCTTCACAGGCAGCTATGATATCACTATTGGAAATCACTCTGGAATACAGACGATCCGCATAATTATCCAGCTTCGTATATTCATAGATCTCTAACGCTCCGGTCGTTGTCAAAATGTTACCGGTCGTATCCTTTAAATAGTCAACGGCTGCCTTAATGCTCTCAACAATAATGATCCGGTCACTGTCTGTATCTTTGGACAGCTCTCCCTTCACGACCAGTTCTCCACGATTCGCCAGCTCATAAATCGCTGTCAATTCGCCCTTAACGGCAAGCTCTCCTTTTACGGATAACTCCCCTTTTACGGATAATCCGGTGCGTGGAATTGCTACTACTCCACTGGATTGTACAATCATTTCTTTTTTGTCATTTTCTTTGTTCTCTGCCATTATACTAACCTCCTTAGAAACGGATCGTCAGCTTCTTAACTGTTGCCGCCATTGCGATCCCGTCCCGTTCCTGTTTTTTGATTACAAGCTTTCCGCCATGACTTCCCCTCACCGCACAACGCTCACTGGCATAATCAATATTAAAGATATCCCCTATATTGTCCTTTCCCGAATAATTGGCTGAAACTTCCCGCAACGTCTCTTCTGCATATGTCTGATATTTCACATTCAGAGATCCCGCAACCTCGACAATTCCCGGTTCCTCATCCAATTGGTAGATGGAACAGATCCGCCCTACACGGGTAAGCGGAATCTGGTATTTCTGCAAGTTTGCATATACAAACTGTTCGATATCGCTTGCCTTTGTTCCCGGACTGCATACTAAACCGATGATGATATTCTTTGGTACCAGATGCAGCGTCTTTTCAAAAGGATGTGACAACAGATCCGTCGATACAAACACACCGGATTCTTTTCCTTCACTTCCAAGACTTTTCGGAATCTTCCCCTCTATAAAATAATCACATTCAAAACCAACCGGTTCTCCACGTAATATCTCATTCGATATCTCTCTTGCCAATACATTCTCCACAATATTCAAATGATTTTTCTTCGCGAATGCCTCTACACTAAACACCCCCGCAATCGGACTTCCGCTTGTAATTACCGGATTGGCATTTAGCTGATCCGCCAGACTATAACCTAATTCATTAGCAGTCACTTTCTGACCGGACAACAATGCGATCACATTCGTTCCCTCTTCATCCAATACAACGACTGCCGGATCCACAACCTTGCTCCGTAAAAATGGTGTAATGGTTCGAACTGCAGTCTCACAGGAACCAATAAAAATAATCACATCTGTTTCATAAAAGATTCTTGCAGTCACAACTTCCAATCTTTGAAACGGAATCTTCCCCGCAACTGCTGCAAATTTCTCTAATGCATACGCAAATACACTGTGACCTTCTTCCTCTAAATATACCTCGATCTTATCACTTAATATGCACCCCTTGATGGAAAATGAAAGTATGCTGATCTTCATGTAATCCCTCCATTCTGCCGATAATTTCCCCACTCGTTGCAAAAGAAATCCACCCATAATACCTTTTTTTATTATACACCATCTGCACCCCTTTATAAAGCGTTTTTTAAGCAGAAAAGACCTGCCACACAAAGTGACAGGTCCCAACATTTTTTCAATTCTTATTTCTTTGTAATATAGCCCTGAGCCTTCAGTAATTCAGCACACAATACTGCTCCGCCTGCAGCGCCACGAACGGTGTTATGAGATAATCCCACGAATTTCCAGTCATATACGCTATCCTCACGGATACGTCCAACAGAAATTCCCATTCCATGCTCAAAATCAACATCTAAACTAACCTGTGGACGATTGTCCTCTTCCATATACTGAATAAACTGCTTTGGTGCACTTGGAAGATTCAACTCCTGTGGAACTCCCTTGTACTCTGTTAACTTCTGGATCAACTGTTCCTTGGTTGGCTGCTTCTTAAACTTCACAAATACGGCAGCAGTATGACCATTCAATACAGGAACACGGATACACTGACAGGTAATAACCGGGCTGGTTGCAGGAACAATCTCACCCTTCTCCTCGTCAATATGTCCCCAGATACGAAGTGGTTCTTTCTCAGACTTTTCTTCTTCACCACCGATAAACGGAATAATATTACCAACCATCTCCGGCCAATCCTTAAAGGTCTTACCGGCACCTGAAATTGCCTGATATGTGGTTGCTACAACCTCATATGGCTCAAACTCTTTCCATGCAGTCAATACCGGTGCATAACTCTGGATTGAACAATTTGGCTTTACTGCTACAAATCCGCGTGTTGTTCCGAGACGTTTCTTCTGGAACTCAATCACTTTCATGTGTTCCGGATTGATCTCCGGTACTACCATCGGTACATCCGGTGTCCATCTATGTGCAGAATTGTTTGATACAACCGGAGTCTCTGTCTTGGCATATGCCTCTTCAATTGCCTTGATCTCATCCTTGCTCATATCAACTGCACTAAATACAAAGTCAACTGTAGAAGCAACTTCTTCAACTTCATTGACATTGTGTACAATAATCTTCTTAACTGCCTCCGGCATTGGAGTATCCATCTTCCATCTGTCCCCAACTGCTTCTTCATATGTCTTGCCGGCACTTCTAGGACTTGCTGCAATTGTGGTTACCTCAAACCATGGATGATTCTCCAATAAGGCGATAAATCTCTGGCCTACCATACCGGTACCACCAAGGATACCTACTTTCAACTTTTCACTCATTTGTTGTTCTCCTTCTGCATGTGTTCTAGCGAACATTCTTTGCTCATAATAGTTTATAGGATACAACAATTCTCCTATCTTATCAAGACATAAAATCACCGAATAAACAAAAAATATTCATCTATCCTTCGACTTTTTTCACAATTCTATTTCATTTTGTACGGAAATTGTAAAAATAACACCATCACTTGTATTCTCGACATGGCAATATCCCCCGTGCGTTTCAACGATCTCCCTTACAATGGAAAGCCCGACACCGGAACCCTGTCGTCCTCTTGTCCGTGCCTTATCTACTTTTACAAAGGCGTCCCATATACCATCCAGCATCTCTTCCGGAATACCGTTACCGGAATTATATATGGAAAACTCATAATAATCTTCTTTTTGCACACCCGTCAAAATGATACGCAAATCCTGCGCACTTCCATACGCAACCGCATTTCCTAATATATTATAAATCGCTCTTTCTAATAGCATCTCATCTGCTTTGATGGTGTCCTCTTCACCGCACGTCAACTGAAAATCGATCCGCCGGTCATAATTTTCCTCTTCAAATCGTTTTTGTATCTTTGCAAAAAACTGCTTGACCGGAATCTTTTCAATATACAACTCACCGGTACGCTGCTCCAATTTTGAGAATTCCAGCATTTCCTTTACCAATATATCAACTCTGCTGCTCTCATTTGAAATGATCTCACAATACTGCAGTGCTCTCTCCGGATTCTTCTGCAATACTACCTTCAACCGGTCTGCATATCCCATAATAACCGCAACCGGTGATTTGATCTCATGCGATATATTTCTGACAAGACGTTTTCGATTCTCAATATCCTTTTGCAGTTGTTCCACATTCTCTTCCAAATGATCCGACATCCGGTTGATCGATTGTCCTAATTGTCCCAATTCATCTAGTGAACGTATCTTTACTTTTGTATCAAATTCCAGGTTGGAGATATGTTCTGCTGTTTGCTGCATCTCTTTGATCGGTACTACAAGGCGCTGTGACAAACCGGAAACAATCACAATTCCAATCAATACAATTACAATTCCCGCCAGCAGATTAAACACAATAGCCGAATGCATGGCATTTTCAAGACTTCGATAGGATCTTGCCAATATTACATAACGGTCATCTGCTACTTTCTTTATTACACGCACGCGAATTACATTCTTCCGTCTGTTAGCGTTTCTTGACATGGAAACAGTTTCTCCCTCATCTAACTGCTCCTTTGTGCGGTCAAACAGGATTGAATTCATTTTGCCGACCGCATTTTTATTATATTCACTTAGTTTGGTTGTACTGATTACATTTTTTTCTCCATCAATAACCGTCACAGCGGTATTCATATCCTCGTCGATCTGTTCAATGTAATCATTGAAACGTTCATCCGAATACGATGTTTCATCCATCATCGTAAGTGCAATCTGCTCCATCTGTTTCATGCTTAACCGTACCGAAAACGGGATCATGAAGGAAAAAGTTAATAAAATATTGATCGCAATGAACAGTACAACCAGGATCATACCGATCACACAGATTCTCTTTTTCAATGACTTCTTCATGCTTCCACCTCAAATGAATATCCGACACCCCTTATTGTCTTTATGTAACTACCTGCTTCTTTTAAATTTGCACGCAGCATTTTTACATGGGTATCGATCGTACGAATATCCCCTTCATAATCATATCCCCAGATACGATCTAATATCTTCTCTCTGGATAATACAATATTTTGATTATTTACAAGAAACTCCAACAACTGAAATTCCTTATTATTTAAAATAATCTCTTCTTTTTGCACAAATACCTTATGTGCAACCGGATCGATCTCCAACATGCCAAGTTCCATTTTTTCCAGATTCTGTGCTTTTGTCAACCGGAGCAGATTCTTCACCCGCTCTACCAGTATATCGTAATGAAACGGTTTACTGACAAAATCACTTGCTCCGTTCCGCAGGCACGATAACTCACTGGATGAATCTCCCAATGCCGTAAGCATCAGAACCGGTATATCTGTACGTTCCCGAATCTCCTGTAATACTTCGATACCATCCATTTTCGGCATCATAATATCTAATATCACCAATGCGATCTCCGGATGCTCCCAAAATATATCCACAGTTTCCTGTCCATCCGCTGCGGCATATACCTGATATCCCTCATCTTCCAATACTTCTTTTACCAGATTCCGCAGCAGATCATCATCATCTGCAACCAACAGACTTACCGCCATAACTTTTTACCTCCAATCTATGCGACTTTCCGGACTAACAGATAGCCGGTCTATACGGAAACATACATCATTACCCATTTTATATCAAATAATGACATAGCTGTGTGAAATATATAAGAAAAGGCAGCCACATATTCAAAAATGTAACTGCCTTGAACTATTTACCATTACTTCCGTATGCTATATCGCCATTAGATCACACGAACTTTTACAACACCCTCTACTGCCTCTAATTCCGTCTTGCTTGCGTCATCAATTGCCGCATCTACATCTAAGATCGTATATGCCCAGTCGCCTTTTGACTTGCTGACCATATTGGCAATGTTAACTGACTTACTTGAAAATACACCTGTAAATCTGGTAAGCATATCCGGAATATTCTTATGACAGATAGCTACTCTGGCAGCAGTCTCACAAACACCTGCATCACACGCCGGATAGTTTACGGAATTCTTAATATTACCATTCTCCATGAAATCTGCAATCTGTTTTACAGCCATCACTGCACAGTTATCTTCTGATTCCTCTGTGGATGCACCAAGATGCGGTAATGTAATAACATTATCTACACCTGCGACTGCCGGATTCGGGAAGTCTGTCACATATTTAGCTACTTTACCGGAAGCAAGTGCTTCGATCATGTCTGCATCATTTACGAGCGTATCTCTTGCAAAATTAAGTATACGCACACCATCCTTCATCATGGCAAATGCTTCTTTGTTCAACATTCCTTTGGTTGCAGGAAGTGCCGGAACATGGATGGTAATATAATCACACTCTTTGTAAATGTCTTCTACATTGGTAATATGCTTAATATGGCGTGATAATGACCATGCTGCATCAACAGATACATATGGATCATAACCATATACTTCCATACCAAGACGGAAAGCAATATTGGCAACCTTGGCACCAATTGCACCGAGTCCGATTACACCTAATTTCTTCCCCTGGATCTCATTACCTGCATACTGTTTTTTCTGCTTCTCTACTTTCTTCGCAATATCAGGATCTGCTGCATTCTCTTTTACCCAGTTGTATCCGCCCATCAGATCACGGGAAGCAAGTAACAATCCTGCAATAACAATCTCCTTTACACCATTGGCATTGGCACCAGGTGTGTTAAATACAACAATACCCTTCTCTGCACATTTATCCAATGGAATATTATTCACTCCCGCACCGGCTCTGGCAATTGCTACCAAACTCTCCGGAAGATCTAAATCATGCATAGCAGCAGAACGCACTAATACGGCATCTGCATTGTCCATGCTGTCTACGATTTCATAATTATCTGAAAACAAATCCAAACCACATGCTGCAATTGGATTTAAACAATTTACTTTTGTCATGTTTACTCCTCTTTCTCATTTACTTTGCGTTATTTGCCTCGAACTCCTTCATGAATTCTACTAACTTCTCAACACCCTCAATCGGCATTGCATTGTAGATAGAAGCACGCATACCACCAACGGTTCTATGTCCTTTCAGATTGACAAAACCTGCTGCGGTAGCTTCCTTGACAAACTTTGCATCCATCTCCTCATCACCGGTTACAAACGGAACGTTCATCAAAGAACGATCTTCTTTCACAACAGTACCCTTAAATAACTTAGAAGAATCTAAGAAATCATAAAGAATTGCTGCTTTCTTCTCATTGTGGATCTTCATTGCCTCTAATCCACCCATTTCTTTTACCCATTTGAATACCTTACCGCAAATATAGATTCCATATGCCGGCGGTGTGTTATACAAAGAATTTGCATCTGCCTGCGTCTTATACTTCAACATCGTTGGAGTACCCGGTAATACATCATCTGTGATCAGATCTTCACGGATAATAGCGATCACAACACCGGCAGGCCCTACGTTCTTCTGTACACCAAAGTAAATAAGACCGTAATCTTCTACATTAACAGGCTGAGATAAAATATCAGATGACATATCTGCTACTAAGATCTTGCCTTTTGTGTTCGGAAGTTTCTTATAAGTTGTTCCATAAATTGTATTGTTATGGCAGATATATACATAATCTGCATCATCATCAATATCCAAGTCACTGCAATCCGGGATATAGGAAAAAGTCTTATCAGCCGAAGATGCAACTGCCTTTACCTTACCATATTTCTTTGCCTCTTCAAATGCCTTCTTTGCCCACTGTCCTGTAATAATATAATCTGCAACACCATTTTTCATCAGGTTCATCGGAATTGCTGCAAACTGCTGCGATGCTCCACCTTGTAAGAATAATACTTTATAATTGTCAGGAATCTTCATTAAATCTCTCAGATCCTGCTCTGCAGTCTGAATGATCTCTTCAAATGCTTTGGAGCGGTGACTCATCTCCATAACACTCATTCCGGTTCCGTTGTAGTTTAACATCTCATCTGCTGCCTGCTTTAACACAACCTCCGGCAATACAGATGGTCCTGCTGAAAAATTGTACACTCTTTCCATTTCATATCCTCCTATATGTTCTTTATAATATACTATACGTGCGATCCGAATATGTCAAATCGCACGCTGGTATCAAATAATGTAAGCCATTATCCCGGCTGCCCGGTACTTCTTATTCTTATTTCTCCAGATCTTCTTCCGAGAAACAGGTTGAGATTGGCTGTCCGGCTGCAACCATAGGCCATACCTTATCATCCTCACCAATCTGTGCATCAATCACACATGGTCTTCCGGATTCTAATGCCTTCTTAAATGCCTCCTCAAATTCAGAAATTGTCGTTGCCTTAAATGCCAACGCACCCATTCCTTCTGATATCTTAACAAAATCAACGGCATCATCCAATATCGTATTCGAATATCTCTTATCATAGAACAAGGTCTGCCACTGACGAACCATTCCTAATACATGGTTATTAATAACCACCTGAATGATCGGGATATTGTAACGTGCTGCTGTTGCAATTTCATTCATATTCATACGGAAACAACCGTCTCCGGCAATATTAACAACTACCTTTTCCGGTCTTCCGACTTTGGCACCAATACATGCCCCTAAACCATATCCCATAGTACCAAGTCCACCGGAAGTCAGTAACTGTCTCGGCTCTTTGAACTTGTACATCTGGGCAGCCCACATCTGATGCTGTCCAACATCTGTTGTAATGATCGCATTTCCATCTGTCAACTCATAAATCTTGGAAATCGCAGTTGGACCTGTCAAAATGTCAGTCGGATATGTATTCGGATATTTCTCTTCCATTGAAAGAATCTCTTCTTTCCATTCCTTGTTATCCTTCTGTTCGATCACTGCATTCAGTCGTTTCAGGATCTCTTTGGCATCACCGATGATACTTGCATCGACTACAACATTCTTATTGATCTCTGCTGCATCTACATCAATCTGTACGATCTTGGCATTGTTTGCGAATTTCTTTGCATTACCGATTACACGATCCGAGAAACGTCCACCGATCACGATCAGCAGATCCGCTTCTGTCACGCCAAAGTTAGAAACCTTGGTTCCATGCATACCGACCATACCGGTATAATGTGGATCATTCCCGTCAATGACTCCTTTTCCCATTAATGTATCACATACCGGAGCATCTACCTTATTCACAAATTCACGAACTTCCTCGTAAGCACCGGATGCTACGGCACCTCCACCAACCATGATATATGGTTTCTTTGATCTTGCGATCATCTTCGTAACAGTCTCAACATCCGACTCCCAGATCGTATCTGTAAGTGGTTCAATCTCCTCCGGTTTCTTATATTCATAATCTGCAAGATTGGAAGTAACATCCTTTGTGATATCTACTAATACCGGACCAGGTCTTCCTGTCTTTGCAATCTTAAATGCACGACGAAGTGTATCTGCTAATTCATGTACATTCTTAACAATAAAACTGTGCTTTGTAATAGGCATTACAACACCTGCAATGTCAATCTCCTGGAAGGAATCCTTTCCCAACAGGGATACTCCAACGTTTGCTGTGATTGCAACCAACGGAATGGAATCCATATATGCGGTTGCAATTCCTGTTACTAGGTTTGTTGCCCCCGGACCGGAAGTTGCCATACAGACACCAACTTTTCCGGTTGCTCTTGCATAACCATCTGCAGCATGGGATGCACCCTGCTCATGGGATGTCAAAATGTGATGAATCTCCGGATGCTTATATAATGCATCATAGACATTCAGAATCGTACCTCCCGGATAACCAAATACTGTGTCTACTCCCTGTTCTTTTAAACATTCGATTACAATTTCTGAACCTGTCAACTGTTTCATATCTATATCTCCTCTTTCAGTCAGGTGCCACAGCAGACACCTGACAAACATATTTCATTACAATTCTTTCATCTCACCTTTACAATAATAAAACTTTTATAGTGGTTTTGTAAAGTCTATATTCAAAGTTTTGTCAAAATAAGGTATTTTTCCTTCATTATTTTAATTCCAAAACGGCTCCTCTGTTACCGGAAGTTACCATTTTGGCATATCTTGCAAGATATCCGGTTGTAACTTTTGGCTCTCTCGGTGTCCAGTTTGCTTTTCGCTTAGCAAGTTCTTCGTCTGAAACGCATAACTCGATTGAACATGCATCAATATCAATCTTAATGCGATCTCCTTCCTCTACAAATGCGATCGGACCACCAACGGCTGCCTCCGGAGACACATGACCGATAGAAGCTCCACGGCTTGCTCCTGAGAAACGACCATCTGTGATCAATGCCACAGAAGAACCAAGTCCCATTCCTGCAATTGCAGAAGTAGGATTCAGCATTTCTCGCATACCAGGACCGCCCTTCGGACCTTCATAACGGATCACTACAACGTCTCCTTCTACAATCTTACCGCCCTTGATCGCTGCAATCGCATCCTCTTCGCAGTCAAATACGCGAGCCGGACCTTCATGCTGAAGCATTTCCGGAACAACCGCAGAACGTTTTACAACGGAACCATCCGGTGCAAGGTTTCCTTTCAATACTGCAAGACCTCCGGTTACGCTATATGGATTATCCAATGGACGAATAACCTCCGGATTCTTATTCACATGTCCTTCGACTGCTTCACCAATTGTCTTACCGGTTACGGTCATACAATCCTCATTGATCAATCCCTTGCTCTTTAACTGGTTGATCACTGCATATACACCACCCGCTTCATTCAGGTCTTCCATATAAGTAGGACCAGCCGGTGCTAAATGACAAAGGTTTGGAGTCTTGGCACTTACTTCGTTTGCCAGAGAAATGTCAAAGTCAAATCCAATCTCATGAGCAATTGCCGGAATATGTAACATAGAGTTTGTAGAACAGCCTAATGCCATATCTACCGTCAAAGCATTCATGATCGCATCTTTGGTAATGATGTCTCTTGGACGGATGTTCTTCTTATACATCTCCATAACTGCCATACCTGCATGTTTTGCAAGCTTGATACGTTCTGAATATACTGCAGGAATCGTTCCGTTACCCGGAAGTCCCATACCAAGTGCTTCTGTTAAACAATTCATAGAGTTTGCAGTATACATACCGGAGCAGGAACCACAGGTTGGACATGCTTTACATTCAAATTCATTCACATCTTCTTCGCTCATTGTACCTGCTGCATAAGAACCAACTGCCTCAAACATAGAAGAAAGGGAAGTCTTATGTCCTTTTACATGTCCTGCAAGCATTGGACCACCGGATACAAATACGGTTGGAACATTCACTCTGGCTGCTGCCATCAAAAGTCCCGGCACATTCTTATCGCAGTTCGGAATCATAACCAATGCATCAAACTGGTGTGCAATCGCCATACATTCCGTAGAATCTGCGATCAGGTCTCTTGTTACAAGTGAATATTTCATTCCGATATGTCCCATTGCAATACCATCACAAACTGCAATTGCAGGGAACATAACCGGCATACCGCCTGCTTCTGCTACACCAAGCTTAACCGCCTGTGCAAACCGCCTGTGCAATCTTATCCAAGTTCATATGACCGGGTACGATCTCATTGTATGAACATACAATACCGACCAATGGTTTCTTCATCTCTTCTTCTGTCATTCCTAACGCATTGAACAGGGACCGGTGTGGTGCCTGCTGCATGCCAACTTTTACATTATCGCTCTTCATATTATCGCTCCTTTACATATTGTTCTATCCGGTGCTTGCGAAACAATTTATATCATCGAATTCGTACAACTTACAATCTACTTATACGAGTTTCGCAATCACCTATATACAGTTTCATATAATATTCCATCTTAATCAGATCCGCTCTGCGATCAGGTCACCCATCTGTGTGGTAGAGACAAGTGTCGTTCCCTCTGATACGATATCACAGGTACGATATCCTTCCTCTAATACCTTCTTAACGGCTGCCTCAATGGCATCTGCTTCCTTGTCTAGATCCAATGAGAAACGCAACAACATTGCTGCGGAAAGAATCGTTGCAATCGGATTTGCCTTATTCTGTCCTGCAATATCCGGTGCGGATCCGCCACTCGGTTCATACATACCAAACTTGGTCTCATTGAGTGATGCAGATGCTAACATACCGATCGAACCGGTTACCATAGATGCCTCATCCGATAAAATGTCACCAAACATATTCTCTGTTAAGATAACGTCAAACTGTGCCGGATCTTTGACTAACTGCATAGCTGCATTATCCACTAACATATGTTCATAAGATACTTCCGGATAATCCTTTGCAACCTCTTCTACAATTTTTCTCCACAATCTCGAAGAATCCAATACATTTGCCTTATCCACAGAAGTCACTTTCTTACGACGTTTCATTGCAATATCGAATCCCTTGATCGCAATTCTGCGGATCTCATTCTCATTATAAGTCAGTGTATCGATAGCAGTCATCACGCCATCTACTTCCTTTGTCTCACGTTTACCAAAGTAAAGACCTCCGGTAAGCTCCCGCATGATCATCATATCAAAGCCCTTTTCTGAGATCTCTTCTTTCAATGGACATGCTCCGCGAAGCTCCGGATATAATAATGCCGGACGTAAATTGGCAAACAGGTTAAGCTCCTTACGGATCTTAAGCAGACCTGCTTCCGGTCTTAAATGTGGTGGCAACTGATACCATGGTGATGTACTGGTGTTGCCTCCGATCGAACCTAATAATACGGCATCTGCCTTCTTTGCCTTAGCAACTGTCTCATCGGTAAGCGGCTCTCCATATGCATCAATGGAACATCCACCCATCAACAACTGATCATACTGAAAGGTATGACCGAACTTCTCTCCGACTTTATCTAATACTTTCATCGCCTCTGTCACTACTTCAGGACCAATTCCATCCCCCTTAATGACTGCTAAATTGTAATTCATATTGAACCTCTTTTCTTATGAAATCTCTACTTATTGTTAATGTAATTGATCAGACCCTCTGCCTTAATAATCTCCTGCATAAATGGAGGGAATGCCTGACCTTTGTACTCCGTTCCTTTTGTCTTGTCGTAGATCATACCGGAATCAAAATCGATCTCTACCTCATCGCCTGCTTCAATCGCTTTGGCTGCTTCCGGACATTCAATGATCGGAAGTCCGATGTTAATTGCATTCCGGTAGAAAATTCTGGCAAATGTCTCCGCAATTACACAACTGATGCCGCTTGCCTTAATTGCGATCGGTGCATGCTCTCTCGAAGAACCGCATCCAAAATTCTTATTGGCAACCATAATGTCACCCTGTTTTACCCGGTTCACGAAATCCGGATCAATATCCTCCATGCAGTTCTTAGCAAGCTCTGCCGGATCCGATGAATTCAAATATCTGGCCGGAATGATAACATCTGTATCTACATTATCTCCGTATTTATGTACTGTACCATGTGCTTTCATACTTCTTATGTCCTCCTTATATGACCCGGATTCCACTTATTACTATTATATTCTCCGGATCGTTTCTATTTATTTTATAGATATCGCCTCTACATTTTTCTTGGGTCAGAGATCATACCTGTAATTGCAGATGCTGCCGCTACGGCCGGTGATGCAAGGTATATCTCAGATTCTACATGTCCCATACGTCCTACAAAGTTACGGTTGGTTGTTGCAACTGCCTTCTCACCTGCTGCAAGAATACCCATATGACCACCAAGACACGGACCACAGGTCGGAGTCGATACAACTGCTCCCGCCTCGATAAATGTCTTCAAAAGTCCTTCTTCCATTGCCTGTAAGTAAATTGCCTGTGTTGCAGGAATTACAATCACGCGAAGTCCTTTGGCACATTTCTTACCTTCTAAGATCTTAGCAGCAACACGAAGATCTTCAATTCTGCCATTCGTACAAGATCCGATGACTACCTGGTCGATCTTAATCTCCGGTACTTCACTGATCGGCTTTGTATTCTCCGGTAAATGAGGAAATGCAACTGTTGGCTCTAATGTACTTAAATCAATCGTATAAGTCTCGTCATATACTGCATCCTCATCTGCTTCATATACGGTAAAATCCTTAACAGAATGTTCTTTCATGTAAGCAATGGTCTGATCATCTACCGGGAAGATTCCGTTCTTTGCTCCGGCTTCGATTGCCATGTTTGCCATAGAGAAACGATCATCCATAGAAAGGTTGGCAATACCATCTCCTACAAACTCCATAGATTTATATAATGCTCCATCCACACCGATCAGACCAATAATGTGAAGGATTACATCCTTACCACTTACCCACTTGCCTGGTTTACCGGTCAATACAAACTTAATAGCAGATGGTACTTTAAACCATGCTTTACCGGTTGCCATACCGGCTGCCATATCGGTAGAACCAACCCCGGTTGAGAATGCACCAAGTGCACCATATGTACAGGTATGGGAATCGGCACCGATACAGGTCTCTCCTGCAACAATCAATCCTTTTTCCGGAAGCAATGCATGCTCAATACCCATCTCGCCAACATCAAAGAAATTCGTAATATCATGTGCACATGCGTACTCTCTTACACATTTACAATGTTCTGCACTCTTAATATCTTTGTTCGGTGTAAAATGATCCAGCACCATAGCGATCTTATCTTTGTCAAAGACCTTATCTGCCTTGAACTTATCCATCTCATGAATGGCTACCGGTGTCGTTACATCATTTCCTAATACTAAATCCAAATCTGCCTCAATCAACTGACCTGCCTCTACAGAAGGAAGTCCTGCGTGTGCAGCTAAGATTTTCTGTGTCATTGTCATTCCCATAACACGTTCTCCTTTGCTTAATAGTTTATTTTTATCAATATAACATAGATTTGTATATAAGAAAAATATATATATCGAATAGTTATTATAACATTAAGTTATAGATATTGCTATGCATAATATTATATGTTATATTTAATGTTGTATTATTGAATTGGAATATTTCTAGAAAATAAAATATTAGGAACACTTCATCCTACACTATATATCAGACAAAAAACCCGGAGGTATCAATGGAACAGAATTTGAATCATTATAAGATATTTTACGAAGCAGCAAAGACCGGTAATATCAGCAAAGCCGCTGAAACTCTATACATCAGTCAGCCCGCTGTCTCCAAATCCATCACCAAATTAGAACAATCCCTCGGACAAACTCTGTTTATTCGCAGCAAACGCGGCGTAAAACTGACAGCAGAAGGTACAACTCTTTACACCTATCTGAAACAGGCATTTGAATCCATCGACACCGCAGAAAAAGCACTGCGTCATGCATCCGAACTTGGTATGGGACAACTCCGAATCGGTGTATCGACCTCTCTTTGTAAACACATTCTATTGTCCTATTTGCAGGATTTTATCCGGGAAAATCCTCACGTCAAGATCACAATTGAATGTAATCCTACTTTCGAGACTATACAGTTATTAAAACAGGATAAGATTGATATTGGCTTGATCTGTGATACCCCACTCGAGAAAGGATATCATTTTTCGCCACTCCGATCGATTCAGGACACCTTTGTAACTACCCAGACTTATTTGGATAATCTCCAGGTTCGGGAGGGAGAATTGGCTGATAGCACACCCTCAAAGAGTGATGATCCGTTTGTTTCCGACCATGCGATTCCGATGACCGGACTGTTATTCTTTGCAGATAATAACCCGAATTCATTGTCTGAAATTGAATTATCTTCACAGGAAATTCTGGAAAAATGCAATCTGATGCTCTTGGATAAAGAAAATATATCCCGGATATTCATTGATGAATGCCTGAAGTCTCATCAAATCCATCCGGGACAGATTCTTGAAATCAATAATATGGACTTGTTAATTGACTTTGCCGCAATTGGAATGGGCGTTGCCTGTGTTGTACGAGAATTCGTAACGTCCTACATCGAAAACGGACAGGTTATCGAGTTACCGATGGATTTTGATATTCCAAAGCGTACCATAGGCTTTGTCTATGCAGAACATAACTTAAATTCTACAGCAAAGAAATTCTTAGACTATTGTGATACACAACATTTATAGTATAATCAATTGTTTCTCCGACTGCGACAATTTCCGGTATCCGTTTTCTTTCACAACAACCAGATCTTCAATCCGGACACCAAACTGCCCCGGCAAATAGATTCCCGGCTCATCCGTAATCACCATATTCTCTGTGGTAATCACATCACATTTTGGAGAAAATCTCGGCTCTTCATGGATATCCAATCCCACACCATGTCCTAAACCATGTCCAAAATAAGTGCCATATCCCTGCTTGGCAATATATCCTCTTGCAACGGCATCAATATCACTGCACTTCTGTCCTGCCGCAATCTGCTCCATTGCCCGAACATTTGCATCCAACACAATCTGATACACTTTTTTCATTTCATCCGTTGGTGTACCGATGGCAACCGTCCGCGTCATATCCGAACAATATCCCTGATATACACATCCAAAATCCATTGTTACAAAATCTCCGGACTGCAATAAACGATCCGTCACCTGTGCATGTGGCATGGAACCATTCGGACCACTTGCTACAATCGTATCAAAGCTTAATTTTAATGCTCCCTGTTTCTTCATAAAGAATTCCAATTCTAATGCGATCTCTCTTTCGCTCACACCCGGTTTCAGAATATCCAATACATGAGAAAATGCCGCATCTCCGATATGCTCTGCCTGCTCTATTTTGGCAAGTTCCTCTTCGTCCTTGACCATACGCGGCATCTGAATCCATTTACTGCCTAACGAGAACGAACAATTCCTGCAAACCTGCGTAAGTTTCATATATTGTGCAAGATTCATATCATCCTCTAATACAATATGAATCTTCTTATCCTCCACCATCAATTCCTGAATGGTTTCAGCCATTCCCTTTTTCTCCCATTTTACAAGAGTAAGTCCGGCACATTCCTTTTCCACCTGTTCATAATACCGGGAATCCGTAATCACATACCCATCTGGCCAGTCATTTGTTATTGCCTGAGAATCATTTGAAATTCCCGCAAGCTCCAACGCATAAGTTGACATAATGTCAGCATTTACCGGCATCAAAAACATCGCTTCGCCTCCGGTAAATCCGGTATAATAATACAGATTAGATGGATGTTTGATCAAAACCGCATCCACCGGTTCCTGCATTAGTTCTTTGATCAATTTTTCTCTTCTTGTCGCAAATATATCCATAGTTATCCTTCTTTCTCTGCATTGCGATTATTTCTTAATAATAGATGCAATAATCTCCTCAATATCATTGGAATTCGTATCAATCACCCTGTCACACGCCGCTTCATACTTCGGCTTTCTCTCCTGCATCATATTGCAGATTCTCTCGTATGGATTCTCCGTCTGTAACAGTGGTCTCTTCGTATCACCTTTAACCCGGTCATAGATTTCTCTACTCGTAGCCGTTAAATAGTTGACTCTTCCAATCTCTTTCAGCAATCTGGCATTCTCTTTTCGTAATGGCATTCCTCCACCTGTTGCGACAACAGTGTTATGTAAACTATCCCGTAATTGAACAAGCGTCTCGGTCTCAATCTGGCGAAATGCCTCTTCTCCGTCTTCTTCAAAAATCTGTGCAATGGATTTCCCCGCCTGTTGTTCAATATATTCATCCGTATCTAAAAAATCCATGCCGCAATGCTTTGCCAATGCCTTACCAAAAGTCGTCTTACCGCTTCCCATAAAACCGATCAATACATAATTGTCTTTTGGATACACCTTTCGTTTCAGGTCAACATAAATATCATCTATAATATCCTGCGGCACCAGGATATCATGCCACAATTCATAAGCAATGACTCCCTGATATAATAACATTTTTAACGCATTATAAGCTTTTCCACCCTGTTCCATCACAAGTTGCATGAACTTCGTTGTTGCCGGATTATAGATCAGATCGACTCCTATCCGAACCTTCTTATAAAACGCCGGATCATCCAAAACAACCTGATCCACATTCGGTGACAATCCAATCGATGTCGCCTGAAATACGATCAGATTCTCTTCTGAAATGGTTGCATAATCCTTCATTGCCTTCGGAATTACCATTGTGTCCTTCCCTAATCCATTCATCTGAACCGCAATTGCCTGTGCCTTCTCTACCGTCCGGTTCAATAAATATACCTTCTCTGCGCCATCTAACAGACACATGTATACAACAGCTTTTGCAGCTCCTCCGGCTCCTAGGACAACAACCGTCCTTCTACATAAATTAACCCCGTCTTCATGAATCTGCCGGCGCAGTCCCATCATATCGGTATTATATCCCTTATATCCGCCTTTTCCATCTATGCGGACCAATGTATTCACCGCACCAATATGTTCTGCCGCCGCATCAATCTCTACCAGTTCCTTCATCACGGCATTCTTATGCGGAACCGTTACATTCATTCCCAGTACATTTAATGCATAGGCTCCCTTAACGGCATCACTTACCCTCTCTGCCTCTACATGAAATGGCATATACACAGACGGTATTCCCATCCGCTCACTAATTCCATTATGAATAACCGGCGATAACGTATGCTCCACCGGGTTGCCCATCAATCCAATTAATCTTGTCTTTCCATCAATCTCTATCATTGCTTCCTCTTCCATATACTTATTGATCATATTGCCCCTTTTTCAGGTGGCGTTTTCTACGATAATTCCATTTAATATATCGTTCCGGAATCCGCTTCAATATAATCTGTATCTCCTCTTTGGGATTGATCGGATCAAGCAAAATGCTGAATATACCTGCACGTCTTGCTCCCCATACATCCGTAAAGATCTGATCCCCAACAAACAAAGTATTGCTTCGATCCGTACCTAAGATCTCCATTCCTCTTTCATATCCCTCACGTTTTGGTTTCCATGCCTTATATACATAAGCAACCCCTAACGGATCTGCAAATGTCCGCACACGTTCTTCATCATTATTCGAGATCAGGCAGATTCCAAATCCTAACTCTTTCAATTTCTTTACAAATACTCTTGCAGCCTCGTCTACCGGCTCATCATGTGGTACCAATGTATTGTCAATATCAAATAGAATCCCCCGGTATCCTTCTTCATAATACTGCTCTACCGGAATATCTTCTTTCTTATCGTAATATCGATTCGGATATAAATTCTTCATAATCGCCTCCTGCATTTTCTCTAGTCAGTATACCACAGTCCGAAACGTAAAAATAGCCCTAAGATTTCTCTTAGGGCTATCTGCCTTACTTTGTTTACAGATTATACTTTGTCCGATCTGTAATATCCATTGTTGTATACATTGCTTTGAACTGATAGTCCGGCAATTGTATTGTTGTATTATCGGTTAAGTCAAACAATTTCTTCTCTAACTGAATCTTAATACGAACAGATGCTGTCTTACCCGCTTTGTCCTTCGCCCAGATTACCAGGTATGTATAAGAACCACCATATTTTGCAAAGTAATCCAGTGTTGTATTCTTCTCTGCTGTTGTCATATGATCTTTGCTTTGCTCATCTGCAGACAATACATTCGCATATGCTGCTGAATTCAACTGTAAACGATCAAATGTTGTATCCTGGAATCTTCCACTTCTTACTTTATCCGCAAGTTTATGTGCTTTCTTATCCAATAACTTCAGATCATTGCCTTCTGAATCTTTCTCAGCAAATTCAGGTCCCTGATAATGGTGAATTAATACATGCGACTCATTCTGCTTATATTTATTTGACATGATACCATCAATCTTACCATTTGTACTATTCACACAATTCGTCTTATGTGCATCAAATGTTCCATCGGTATAATCTAAGTCGTAGAACATATACACTTCTTGTAATTCTGTCAAAGAACTAAACTTCACATCAAAATTAAATTCCGGCGTTTCCGTCTGGCTAGTTACGTTATATACATAATTGCCATTCTTATCTAACTTCAATGCACCGTTTGAATCCTCTGTAATCTTATTATCATCCTTGTCATACAAAGTAATCTTTGGACGGGATGCAGAATTCTTAACAGAATCAACAACCAGGTTCACATAGAGAAGTCGTTCGTATAAGTTATTTTTACCAGGACCGGTTACAACAGAGTTACCGGCACCACAGTAATTTACAGTACCTTTCCCGCTCTTATAAGTATATAAGAAGTAGTTATCCATACCATCATTCGGTGAAGCTGCATAATAAGAATTTGACATCTTTGCATTATTGCTTCCGCCTGAAGTGTCACCGGACTTTGCTGCTTTCTTATTATCAGAACCTGCTAATGCATACCATACTGTCATGTTTGGATCTTCAAGATCCGCAGCTAACGTCTGGAAATGTGTTGGTGCAATTGCAATTTCTGAATCTAACTGGAACGGATATACCGTAATAACACCTTCATTAATCTGAGTTGCATACCGTGTACCACCGACATTCTCAACCGGATAAGTTGTTCCAACTGCCCATGAAATACTGTCATTCAGGTTCATTTCCACATATCGGTAATTAGAAGGTGCCCAGTTATTCGTATTCAACATTCCAACACCGTCTGTATTACCAACAAGATTGATAATATTGAAATCAGCATGACCAGAGTTACCAACCGCTGTCTGTGTCTCAATTGCGTTCTGCCATAACACACGATCCTCAACCGTCTCTGTAAGCTTACCTGATGAGAATACATTCTTAGTCGTCATAAAATACTTATTATTATCACTGAACTTGAAGATTGGTAATTTCAGACTTCCATTCACAGTTGTAGTATTCAACTTAGCCATATCATTACTGTAATAACAATCATTGGTTGAATCGTAATGTAACCATCCACCCCAGTCAATTGTTTCTTGTCCCTGTTTGTCCAATGCAAATGTATAATCTCTGCCGCTTCCTTTTACATAGGTCGACTTTATACCATTATCATAGTCATCTCTGCTATCGTACACATTAAAGCTTAACTTAAAATTACCACCATTACTTACTGTATCTGTATAATTAATTTTTTCTACGTTATAGAAATTCTTTCCCCCATAAGTCAGGGTCTTATTTTCTCCACGAATAACATTAATTATTGCACTCTTATTGGTCAGCAATATCGGACCGTAATAATCATCTCCATCAGCCAGATACCACATTTGTGATGTCCGATCCGTAACAGAAACCGAACCACCTGTTGACGTTTGTTCCACAGTCGCATGGAAGCGATCCAATCCAAATACAGATCGTAATTCATTGGTCAGATTAACAGAACCTTTATTTCGCATTCTGGTTGTTGAATCATGTGTAAGAAGAACAGAGCCACCCCTCTCCTGTACATAAGCCTTGATATCAGAACATTCAGCCATTGTTAAATCTTTTCCACCGAAGTCTGTTGCAAAACCAAGCACAACCATATCATAGTTACTGTCTAACCATTCATCACTTGTACAAGCATATACCGAATACTGCTTATACAACTGCTGATATTTTACAACCTCGTCATGAAGTTTCACCCATGCGTTATAATTCTTGATATATTTTACCCAGAAATCATAATCATATTTGGTGTTACCAGGATTGATGTTCTCATAACCAACATAGAATAAGAAATAGTTGTAATAAGCTTTATGTTCCTGCCATTTTGTAATAGAATCAGCAGTCACTGTACCAATATAACCATTGACACCCTGTGTTCCAACTTTTTCCTTCAACTCATCTAACATTCCATCCAAGGTATTCTCAATTCCGCTCTTTTCAAGTTTCAACTGAGCAGCCTCGTATTTTTCCTGGAACGCATCTCGTTTTGTCTCATAGTACTCAATCCATGTTGCACCAGCAATCGGTGTAATCTCATTACCATTCTCATCTTTGCGATAATCACCTGAATATTGATCACTTTCATAACCTTTTGCTTTCGCAGGAAGATCAGAAGTATCACTCATCAAACGATCCTTGCCATTCACCGTATTTGCCTGTACGATCCATGATGCTTTATGATATTCATCCATCATCATGATATCCAGATCAAAATTATAATCTTCTGATAATGAATCAGCTAAATTATCATTCCAGTTATCACAACCATTATTATACTTCGCATCAGCAGATGTCACAGCCTTTAATGAAGAATCATAACTTACAATACCAAATTTATGTTCATGCAATCCTAAGTACACATTATTATTTCCTCCGGAGGACATAGAACCTGTTGTATGATAATACAAGTTGTCTCCACCCAAAGAGTACAGATTATATTTTGCTTTAAATCCTGCCATCTGACATTCTGTACACATATATAATGTATGCAGATCCTGTGCGCCTAAATCTGTTTTTGATGCCGTAGAATTCTGAATTGGCATAACCTGAAGAATACGTACATCCTTCTTCTCTACATTGTCTTCACGCTTAAAATATGCATATCCGCGTTTCACATCACACTGTGTTGAATTTCTGGCAGTTGCGGTTGTCGTTGTACTATTACCGTCAATCAATACCGCTTCTGCTTTCCAATTCACGATTCCGTAGAAATCATCCATTTCAAAATTATATGTCAATGTGACTTCAGGAGAAGTAACAGTTCTTCCATCCTGATAAGCCGGAACATCAACAATTATACTGTTGTTCTTACCTGCAACCAGTTCATCCTCCAGCTCATCTGCATCATCATTACCACCATACAATCCATTTCCATTCTTATCTACATACAAACGAATTGCATATTTCTGAGCTTTATCCGTTGACTTACATACAAGTTTAACCTTGATGTTCATACAGTTATCTTTCTTCGTATTATATGTCAATTCATTACCACGCTCATAATCTAATGGTGCATCTACAATCTTCAGACTTGGTCTAGTTGCTGCATTCTGAATAACTGTATAAATCTGTTGCTGACTGTTTGTTGAGAACAAAGTCAGATAATCATATTTTGCATCTTTATCTGCAATATTTCCGGTATTCTTATACCGTTTTTCCTGTTTACGCTCACTTGACTTATCAAATTTCCATACAATATTCACCGCAGATGCTGCACTTGTATCTACCTTATCATCTACACCTGCATATGCAGAAGGCTTATACTTCTTATATGCATAATCTAAGAGACTATATATGTTACTATCCGGATCAATATCATGTTCTGCTAATTTTTCTAATCTGGATTTATTATAAATCTTCTCAAATGCTTTTGAAATATCATCACTAAAAATAATTGGCATACCTGCATCGATATAATCAATCAATTCCTGATATTTGGAATATGTCAGATCATTACCATTCATAACCGTAGAAGTTCTTTCATTTCCAAGCTGTCCATAAGGAACTGCAGTTTCATAATTAGCCGGAATGTAATCATCACCACCGGAGCTATTATAAGAACCAATTGTATTTAATTTGTAAGCAGATCCTGTATGTGTATACATTACAAAAGAGGTTACAAACTTATGCTCCATATACATTCTGAGTGCATTCGGAATTACACCCTGCTCGCCTCGGTAATCAAATGTAAGTTCCAAAGGAAGATATGCCGAAGCATTACCACCAATATAGACCAGATCATAAGTATCTAATACAACATCCTTTGTTGATATAAATTCATCTGTTGACATGCTATCTACTTCAATCTGTGTAGATTTCAACCCGGTTGCAGCTGCAATCTTTGCTACAGACAGCTCAAACGCATAATATTCATCCTTACTGTCTACTTCATCTACTGTCTTGCCCATACTCTTCCGGTTTGCTTCCGGATCTGTATAATAATTACCCTTGAGTCCTGCTTTTGAAACATTATTACTCATAGAACTCTTCTTCTCAGCTCTGGCAAGATCAATCGGATAACAAGGCTGAATCTCTAACACACGGAACTTCTTACCGTTTCTTCCTGAATTATCAGAATCACGATAATTGGTACCATTGATCAAATCAGCAATCTTCTTTGCTCCATCTTTCTTTCTTGCAGCACCATCAAAGAATCCGTTGTCAACTACTAACATTCTCGATGAATTTGATCCGCTTGCACTTTCCAATAACTTAAGGTAATTGTTACCGCCCTCATCATTCTTCTTTTCAATGACATTTGTGCCATCAAAAATAATGTATTGCTTACCATTTGCCAAAGTAACTAACTTCTGGTAGACATCATCTGATAATACTGAATCCATAGAACTGTTTTCAATGATGATAAAATCAAATTTGTTATTATCCAGATAGTCTGATGTCAAAGCTGAGATATCCAGATTAGTAAGTTCAAATTCATCTGGAAAATTATCCGCTTTACCATAATATATCTTAGCAATATTATCTTGCACAAAATTCTGTGCAATCCAATTGTTGCCTGATCCGCCACCGGTTAAACATAACACTTTACCGGAAGCCGGCTGCTCATCACTTACAACAAACTGGAAGAAGTTTGATTTATCTTTACCTGCAAAGAAGTCATCTGCGCTCTGCATTGCATCTCCAGCATTATTGGTCGGCCATGCAAATACCGGCGAATAGATATAGTTATCCGCAACTTCATTAACAAACGCTTTTGTTGAATTTGTCACTAATTCCTCATCTGCTGTCGTATTCTCACTCACTTTATCAAGAATCATTGGTTTATTATTCTTGCTAAGATAAGTACCGGATAAATACAAGTAAATATCATCTGACATCTTACCCCGATAAGAATTATAATCCGGTGATTCGATATAGATTAAATCTGCCGCTCCTAATATCTGACCTGCCGTATTATCACCAATTGCAGTTGTTGTTTTCACATTAGAATCCAACTCCAATCTTGTAACAGATACTCGATCCTTTGGCATTTCAGCGTCTCTTTCCTTATTACCATTAATTACCAAAGTACGGAACACATCATCAGATACATATTTCGATACGGTAGTACTCTGATTACTCTTTGGTACTACATGCACGATCTTATACCGGTAACTACTGCTATTATTAGAGTCTTCAATAATTAAATCAATATTTGACACATACTCCATAAAGCCAAGATTACCGGATAAGGATGCCGATGACTGATTCACTTCTGTCTTAATGGTTTCTGATTCTTTGCCACCGTTTCCTGCAAGTGTATATGCGATTGCAGAACCACCCATGACAGCAATTATCAATAATGTAATTGTAATCAGAAATCCTTTTTTGTTTTTCAGCATATCCTTTCTCCTTTTCTAATTAACAACATTTTGTTAATAAATTGTGTCATGTTCCATCAATTTCCATCTTCACCCGGAGGCGTAGCCGATCCACCGCCATCTTCAGGAGGAGTAACTGAACCGCCACCACCTTCCGAAGGTGTACCAGAGCCACCACTACCCGATCCACCTGTTGTACTGTTAATCTTCTTACGTTTCAACTGTGGTTTTACTGTCAATACATTATTATTACGAATGTTTACTGTTTCTTTCAGATTATAAACAAAGCCTTCATTCTTTGCGTCTTCGATCTGAAGTGCAAGTTCAAGTGAATTATCATCCGGTCTGGCTGTTAAGTATAAATATTTAATCTTATCTGATATATAACCCGTCTGATCATCTGTCATAATCTGTGATTCCAACAAATCTTTTGCTTCGTAATATCCTACTGTTTTCGGCACATCTGCTGTACCCGTGTAACGATACATATATAATTTACGTGATGTCTCGTCATATTTTAGGATTAAGCATTTTCTCGACTGTTGTGTGTCTGTTACCTTGTTAACAAGTGTACCATTGTCAGACTCTTCTGTCGTTGTTGCTTTCGTATATGCATCACTATACTCAATATAAATATATTCCGGTTTTATATAATAACTATTATACTTATCCGGATCTGTGGTATCTTGCTGATACAATGCACGAAATGACTGCAAACCAACATTATTGGTTATGTCTTCTTTATCCACAAGATCATTACGCGGAACCGGTGTCTGCTCAGGTCCGGCATTCGGATAAACCTTATTGTTCTCATCAACCAGATTATAGGTCTTATAATCTACGATCACCTTACGATCTGCATATTGACCATTCAATTCATAGTTGCAATAATTATCCGGTACAAAAGTCTGTTTCAACGAAACCGTTGGTGTCACTTGCTCAAACTTCTTGTCCGTCTTATTATACTGATAGGCTTCTCCATCTGCAGAAGTAATTCTCACATATGTAGCCTGCATAATCATATCTGCAACCTGCGAATAGATCCGCATTGCTTCATCCTGTACCTGCATCTCTCTACGATTCTTTGTATGTGAATTCACTGTAGATGTCATAAATCCACTGATCATTACCATTATGATTGCAAGAATGGTGATAGCAATCAATAATTCAATCAATGAAAAACCTCGATTCTTCTTCATATGCTATCCCCTCCTACTTAATATAATGGTTACCGGTTGCCGCATCCAGATACACTGTCGAGACAAGATCACCTTTGGTATCAGTAAATACATACTTTCCTGCACCTTTTAGTACAGCACCGGTTGCTTTATCAAATTTGATATACCACTGACCGCTGCCATCAGTACCTTTATCATTGCCATATCCGGATTCCAACTGATCCGCATCTGACGGTGTATATGTAATCGTAATATATTTGCTTAATGTAATATTACCTGTCTCAGCAGTCACATGTCCATTGTTATCAACCGTGCCGCCGGATAAATCCTTCTTCGTCGTTCCGTCATACAGGCTGATCGTAAAATCAGCCTGATTTCCGTTTCTGACAACTTTCATATACATACTGTCTTGTTTTTCTCCAATCGCCTTGGTCTGTAACCAGGTACTTGTCAGTTGGGAATTAAAACTTTGAACAGCATCTCTCGCTCTTGCCTGCTTGATCAATCCAACAGAAACAACTGCCACACCGGAAAGAATTGCCATAATTGCAATTACGATCAACAATTCAACTAAAGAATATCCCTTATTACTTCTCTTCATCCGAACACCCCCTAGTTGCCTGACTCTGCTGAACTAACATCATCTACGTTCTTCTTCCAGTTGCTAAACTCCAGAATATCCGCAAATTGCACTGTACTGATATTCGTAGCAGATTCTGAATTATCAAGATTTGTCAATTCATCCTGTGACTCATTACCACCATAGCTGCGGAATAACTTTAAGATCTGTTCATACTCCGGCTTTTCCTTACGGTTTTCTTCACAAGTACGCAGTAGTCCTTTGATAACCTCTTCGTTTGCTACAAAGTCCATATCATGGTCAACGTATATTTTACCACCGGTAACAATAATACCCTCAAAGCTCTTGACCTTTGAATCAAATTTAACGTCACCTCTACAGATAATCATGCCCTTAATATTCACACCATCTGACTCTGTAATCGTCACATCACCCTTATTGGTCCAGATTCCGTATCCGGATTTTTCCACATTTTTATTGGAAATATCATCTATCTTTAAATTTGTGCCAAATAAAGAAAACTTAAAGAAATAATTAATTGGCGTGATTGCACTTTCTGCAATATCATGTGCTACTTCAACACCTGTTGAATCCTTTGACTGTGTTGTTAATAATAATTTCATCTCACGATACTGGCTCTGTAAATTCTGTGTAACACTAGTTGCAAGTGTAACACCATTACCCCATGTACTGTTTGACTTCTTATTACCATTTGTATCTGTAACCTCAATAGTTTCCGGTGCTTTCACAACGTTTCCGTTCTCGTCTACAGTCTCGCCTGCTTTCACAGCATCATTCTTATTGATTGTATCTGCTGCTGCTAATAATGCATCAATGGATTCACCCTTTGCCCGAATATTAAAGGTTGTTCCATTCTTAACTGTCAAAGCCGCATTTGAATAAATCTTATCATAATCTGTCTTATTCGAATTCACTTCTGTTGGAAGATTTAATAATTTCACCTTGAAGTTTTCATAATCCGTAATGTCTGTAAGATAAGATGCTGCTGCAGATTTTGATCCATCTGTAAACACTTCACTATATGCTGCAATGAACTCATTCATCTTAACCGGACTTAATGTTCCGTTCTTAACTTCATTAATCTTACTGAAGTCAAAGAAATAGTTCGTATTACCAGACACAACCGTTTTGATAACAGGTACATATCCGAGTGTTTCTTTCAGGCTCTTTCTCTCCGCATTTGTCCATGTGTTAAATGGTTCCACTTCCCATAAACCTTCCGGCATAGTGACATAATAATTACCATTATTATCCGTCATAATTGCACTAGGTGGAATATAGGCTAACTGATTACTCTTAATAGATACAGCCTCACCGGTCTTATAGTCCTGAATCGCTGTAAATTCCTGATTACTGTTTGTTCCGGTAGATGTATAATTATCTTCTAACGGATTACCACTTGGATCTGTTCTGGTTGAACCATCTTTGTTCTTTTGAACACCCTTACTCAGATAAGTAAATGTCTTAACCTCAACATTTTCTTCTGTATCCGTCTTGACAACATCATTGTTATTCTCATCTACTGTTGTATAAGAATATTCTTTATCTTCTTCTGTCGTTGTTGTATCTTTTGACATCTCGATATAAGACTGACCGGCAATATACATTGAAGTAACATCTTTAAGATCCAATGTTGCATTCTCACCATTCAGGATAACCGCACTACTGTTATAATGAGCCTGACCTGTCTGATATTGATCTTTCTCTGCATTCCATGTCTTACCATTTGCAACACCATTTGCATTTAAGAACGGTGTAGTAAATGATCTTGTGTCAGTTGTTGAATTATTATATCCATAATACGTTCCGATAACTGCAACCTTTGCTCCGGTTGCATTTACTTCCAAGTCATCAGAAATATAACAATTTGCATTCAATGACACATCAGAACCAACTAATGTCTTTCCTGCTTTTTTCAAAGAATAACCACCTAATACAATGCTGTCAGCCCAGATATCTGTCTTACCGACACGATTGCCATTAACACCACTGACCGTCAATGTAGATGTATTCATTGCTGCAATTGTACCTGGGACAATCAGTTTACTTGCAGTGATAACAACATTGGAATTGCTCATATAAATGCCGGAATACATGCTTGTTTCCTGCACTCCGTTTGCATTGTTATCTTCTTTGGAAGAAATCTTAACTTTATATTTTTCAACTTCTTCTGCTGCTTTATCCTTTGATGTCGGATCCGTAGATGGCTCGTTTATTTTGTTTTTCAATTTCGTATACAGATTACTTGTTGAATCTCCAATGGTCTTATTCGTTGTTCCATTATAATCTTTATTATAGAAATCAGATGCCGCATAGATATCACCTGCAACATTTACCTTATATGCATTGCGGATATCAACACCTTTATCCGCAATCATAGAAAATGAAAACAGATCATTCAATGATGCTTCGATTGTATTAAACGACACATCAAACTGCGGTTCTCCAATTACAAGATCTGTAGAAATCTTCTGTGTAAAAGAATCCGTCTTACCTCTCTGTCCCAATCCGGTCGCTGAATATTTTGCTGTACGACTTAACTCAAGATTCAAAATCGTAAGATTGTCATTATCTTTTTCACTCAGATCCACATTAGCAATCGTACACTGTACACCTTCTGCATTTGTTGATGCATCATATGGATTCGATATAAAGCTCTTGATTCTTGCTAATGCCTCATCCTTGGTAGTATATTTACTGGTTGCTTTATCCTTGACCAGTTTCATGTAAGTCTTTTTCATAATTCTATTTGCAACTTCATTATCCATCGTTACATAAGACTTACTGTCAGTATCATAATATACAATGACTTCCAATGTGTCAGAATATGCCTGATTCAGATTATCCATTGCATCTTTACCGACACCCGCATATATCTCATCCATTGCCTGTTCCAGATAATAGAAGTTATCCCGCGAGTTAATATCCATAATCTTCAAACGATAGCACAATGCAATTGCAACAAGCAAAGAAGCTGTTAAAATTGCAAGAAACGATAAGGAAACTACAACCATGATAAATGTATTACCCTGATTATTCAGCTTTTTCTTGATCTTTTTCATCATTTATCAGTTTCCTCCCTTCGTTCCTGAAATTGTTGGTGTCATAGACTTTAACTGTGCCTGTAAAGAACTATAATCCGATGTATCAAATGCCGTATCTGACAAATATATTTTTACATCATACAACGGCGAAGCCGCTGATTTTGCACTCTCCAATTTTTTAATCTGTCTTGTTGACATCTCATAATACGTTGGATGAGCATTTTCTAACATATCGTTCGGATACTGATTGGTTAATACAACGTTACTGTTTTTCTTATTATTATCTGTCAATCCATCCTGATAAGCTTTATCCAAAGACTCCTTCAGCGGTGAATTGTTCGGTAAACTTGCATAACTGGACACCGTATCCGGCAAATTCATATCTGTAGCCGGATCAATATTAAAGTTATTATAAATTGTCACATATTTGGATGCATTTGATGTTGCCGTAGTTGCACCAATAATATTGATCTTAACATCCGAACGATCCCGAATTGTCTTATTGTTCATCAAATATTTGGTTGCAGCATCACTTACATCTTTTCCTGTTACTTCTTTGTAGGCCTCTTTATAAGCAGCTGCGGCAGTATCCGAAAATTGTTCTGCAGTCTCAATTACATACATCTCAACTTTTGATTTTGCATCATCCGCCTCTGTCGGATCCATCTGTGAAGTATCTAATACAATATAATCTTCCGCCATATAATTACTATTATATAAGCATGGATTATACATCAGATATATGTGAGGAAGCTTTCCGGTAAATGTCTTCTCATAAGGTACATATTCAATTGGTTCCAAATACTCCTTCAAACTCTTACCGGCATAGATTCCATCTTTTAATTTGATGTTTGTATTCTCCATATACCGTAACTTACAAGTCACCGTATATTTTCTCTTACCACTCGCTTTATCTCCGTTATCACTCTTGATCGAAACCTCAATTACACGGGTAACTGTATCATTCGGGAATGCAACAATCTCTGCCTGCTGCTTGGTATACTGTTCCCAACGATTCCTGTCACCGACTTTTAAGATATCCAACTTCTGCGACATAAATGCATTGGTAACAGTGGAATCATAGTTACCGATTGTTCCGTTAATTAATGCAACTTTATTCGCATCCAGATTCTCAATTGTTGACAACGTAGAATTATTCGGGTTATCAACAAGCTTTCCTTCCGACTGTAACGCAGCATACCCTTCATTACTTACAGATATCGCATAATAACAATCTTTTTTTTGTTTTCCAACCTTTGACTTGCCGGTTAACACATAATCACTGTATGGTATCTCCGTTTCCGTTCCATCTGATTGTTTATACTTTGCCACATGAACTGTAGAGTCAGAAGAATTTGGATACTTTGTTACACTTCCATCTGTAATCTCTGTCAGAAAGCTATTCGTTGTCGCTTTCGTCAAGGAATATTCCGGCAACGCAGTCGACGTTGCCGCTACTGTTTGTTCCGGCATAAAATCAGAAGAATTCTTAACATTTTCAATCAAGTTCTCTGCTAATTCATATTTATTCTGTGCAACCTTGGCAGAATCCGATATCTTCATCGCCTCAATTAATTTTGCTACGATCGGGCACATCAGAATTGCAAAAATTGCAACAGCAATAACAATCTCAAAGAATGTTACACCTTTATTGTGGAATTTGTTCATTACATGAATCACTCCATTTCTTATTTGTACACTTTCACTGAACCTGTCTTGCTTGCAATCTCAACACGTGCAGATGTAGCATCGTCGCCTGTTACTTTTACATAAACCGGAAGCTTCGTTGTATTATTAATTGTTACACGAATGCCTACCTTATCATCACCATCTTTTCTTGCTGAAGACTGTAATAATAATTTCACATCTTCTGCAGAAGTAACCTCTGCTTCATAAGAAGTAGAATTGTCTAATGTATACTTGCAGTAATTCTTTCCATCTTTCTCATAGAAATCAAAACTTAATGTTGATACTGTATTATCACTGTTAGAGATAACTGATGCCTCTTTGCCTGTTCCGTTCTGTCCTACTACCTTAGCAGACACATCACTTGTGGAAGGATTCAACATTGCATAGAAATCATAGTTGCTTGAAATAGCAGCTCCGTCATTCTCATCATACTTATTCAATTTCTCAGAATCACTGTCACTGCTTCCGGAGCCACTTCCACCTTGGAAGATATTGCTTACACCCGTCTGTACCTCATTCAACTCAATCTGACGTTCAGGACGATCTGCACTCTCAATGGCATAACACATCATTGTCATGTTACCTGAATACTCATCTGCTTCTTCATCATATGCAATATCTATAGAATTAATAGTCATACGGTCTGAATAATTATCTACATAAGATACCACATCCTTTAATGACTTATAGCTTCCTGTATATGTAATCGGGAATGATGCGCGATAACACTGGTAAGCTGATGTATCAGCAGGAGCACCTTCTGTCAATTCTGTGCCTGCCGCAGCCTCTGTTGTCGCTTCTGTGCTGGCAGCCTCTGTACTGGCAGCTTCTGTTGCAGCAGCATCTGCTGTTCCATCTGTAAGTGCCGCATCTCCACCATTCATGCCAAGTGTATAGAACTGTTCTTTCTCACCCAATCCTAAGCTGGATACCGTAAAATCATTATCTGTTGTAATCCCTTTTACAAACATGATACTGATCTCCTGATTCAGATCAGCAGGGAAAGAATTCAACACTTCATCAAATTTGCCCTGATATTTTTCCGTATCTGCAAGATACTGATCTCTGTTTGCCTGTTTCTGGTTCAATTCATTCAATCTTGCCTGAAGCTGTTCATTCTCAGCTTTCACACTGTTCATTGTATCAATGTTTGGTTTTGCAACATATATAATCGCCAAAACTGCAATTGCAACACCTACGATTCCTAATAATAATGCTTTATCTGAACTCTTTAATGTCATATTCATCCCTCCTATTCTGCTGCCGGTGTATCTAAGGTAGCATCACCGGTATTCTGTTCTTCCAGTTCGGCATCTTCATCCTGCACCATCGAAACAAAATTAGCAGTCACTGTAAATGTATAGGTCTTATTGCCGGCATCATCCACTTCCTCTGTATAACTCGGGACAAATGCATTGTCAATACATTCAATCTTCTTTAACTGAATGATAAACTTTGCGATTGCATCCAGAGATTTCGCCGTTGCACCTATATTCACCCCGCCATCAGAAGAATTAAAGCTCTGAATTGACACATCCTTTGGCTGATTCTTCTCAAGATCATCAAACAACATATTGAAGTTTTCATTCAATGTTCTTGTCTGATCATACATGGTCTTGATATCTTTGTATTTGGCAACCACTGCATCATAGTCGCTTATAATCTGATCAATATCTGCAATTGCTGCAATCTGTGCATTCAGACTTGCCTGCTTTGCCTGTTCGTTGTTCTTCATTACCGTCGTAACACCAATGGATGCCGCAGCAACGATCACACCAACAACCAGAACTGCCACTCCATACTTCATCAGATCCGCATCTGACGCTGATCCTTTCGTCTTCACTTCCGTCGGACGGAATCCCATTGGTGCAAACGCAGCACCGATTGGAGCAATCAGATATACCGGATTGTATATCTTAAGATCGATCTTCGGATCAAACTTTACATTGTATAAACTGTCCATAATTCTCGTCTGAATATTCAACTGAATCTTGAATAATCCATCAATACCACGGATCAACGCTCCGTCACCGGTAAGGAATACGTCATCGATCGGCTTATCCGGATTCTTTGTTACATAATAATCAATCACACGACCAATATTATTGATCAGGTAACGAAATGCTCCTGTTGCAGCATTATCGTCAAAATCTACTGTAATCAGTCTCTCATTCTGAAGAAGTGTCATTGCGGTTGTCGCATCTACATCTTTTTCATCCATTACCTCTGTTACAACTGCATTCGTTCCATACGGTACCGTTCTTTGTAACAATAAGGTATCTCCCTTTACAATGTTAAGGATTGTAGACTCACTGCCTAACTGAATGACCATCGTTGTCATTGTTGCGCTTGTCTGTGTCTTGATCAACTGTAACATAGAGTTACCGACATAATCGATTGACTGCACATTCAACCCTAACATACTGCCCAGTTCATAATAGCTCTTCACCATTGTAAGCGGAGCCGCAACAACCATTAATTTCAATTGTTTACTCTTATCTTCATTTACTACATGCTCTAATATAGAATGAGAAACTACATAATCTTCTATATTAACCGGGAAATATTCCGATGCATTCGCATCCACTATTCCCTTCACCTTGTTTTCCTTTACTTCAGGAATTAACACCTCACGGTTTACTACTTTGCTGGAGGAAAGAATGAATATTACATTCTTATTCGTAATTCCATTTGCATCTAACTGCTCCCGGATTGCAGAAGCAAGTTTTTCAACATCCCGTAATGCTCCATCTTCGTAAGCATCTTCCGGCGTTTCAAAAATCAACGCATTATGTACGTTTGTCTGTTTCTTTATTGAAGGTGACACTTCAATAATTGTAATACTTTCGTTTGTTATCTCTACTGTTAAGACTTTGTTACTTTTTGCCATATCGTAGCCTCCCTCGCTAATCAGAAGTTATTCTAAAGGGGCTTCACGCCCAAAAAATTCAGGTACCAGCTCACAAGCTGTTCACCGCATATCATTGTAATATAAACGCCCAAAGATAAATACGGGCCGAAAGCAAGCCTGTGCCCGCTTCCCTTAATCTTCATTAAGATAAGATGTATTACTGACCCCATAACACAGCCAATCCCTAATGCTATAAAATTAAGTTTCCAGCCTAATAGTAAGCCAGTCGCTGCCATTAATTTGATGTCACCGTCCCCTATTACCTGATCCACATCCTCTCCGTATTGTTTCTTTAACACAGGAGTAGAAATCCGATCCAACAATAACAAAAAACCGCTGACCGCAAAAAGACCAATTATATAATCCAACCAATTAGAAAAATTCGTATATAAATGAATCAGTCCGCATAAAAAAATTAACACATTACATTCAAACGGAATATATTGAGAATTCCAATCCACTATTGTTAAAAACAACAGTGCAATTCCCGTTATTCCATATAAAAAGCCTATCAGCGTAAATTCCTTCGACCAAAAAGGAATTATAAACGCAATAAAGCCTATCAGCATCCACACATAGCGCCGATAGTTTTTTTTATAGTGTATGAATTCACATCGTTTCCGTACTAAAAAGAAAGTGACCAGCATCCATTCATTGAGAAAATCCGATTCACCGCCTACACTATATACTTTTTTCAGTGCAATACAATTGCCTTTCTGACTGCAACTCTTGCAATATGTATCTTTCTCCATTTCTACGAGAAATCCTGCAAGTTCCTCAGAAAATCCACAAAGCAGACTAAACAATCCCCCTAGCACCAAACCTATGTGTTTCATCTTAATCCTTTCTCATACACTACACAAACACATCCTCGCGAATGAGGATGCGTTTGTATAATATACTATCAATTAGTGTGCACAATTAGTTTCTTCATCGTCTGTTAAGCATTTATCAGCTGTAGGATATACCTGATGGTCTCCGCCAATATATACAAACACTTCATTTTTGGCAGGATCAACTTTGAAGAAGAAATGTTTGTTAGTATTAGTTGTCGACTTAGATGTTTTTGCTACACATTTCTTCGATTTAATAGTTGGTGCTTTTGTACCGCCAACAGTAGATGCAACAGATTTCTTAAACACATCATTCTGTGATGAACCATAATAGTCATCAGTAAACTCAATTGAGCCTGTTCCTAATGCAACAGCACAATCATATCCTGTCTCATTCGAAAGAGCAGTCTGAATTGCTGTTGCAATTGTCTGTCCAGTCTGAATATCTGTAGAAATTCTAGACTTGTTGATGTACTTGATAAGTGCTGGTGCAAGAGCACCTGCTAAGATAGCCATAATCGCGATAACGATAATAAGCTCGACCATAGAAAAACCTTTGTTTGTTTTTTTCATAATAATCTCTCCTTTTCTTATAAAAAATTTTTATTAAAACTGCCCTGGTCATCAGCAGAATTAACCAGATTAGGTAGCCATGCCAGCTCGACTATCGTCTCGCTGCGGCTTGTTACTCCACACTCACCGTGCACCACTTCGACTTCGTTTCGCTCGTCTCAGTGTGGCTAGTCACCATATGTACAGTCATCCAAGAATATGTTATCACAAGTAAACTTGCATAACACATTCTTGAATGACCGTACGCACGGTTCGTTAGGTTTACATGTTGTCAATACCTTCGTACATACTCAGGATTGGTCCATATACAGCAGCTACAATCATGCCTACAATACCTGCCATAAGAACCATTGTAAGAGGCTCCATTGCCTGTGTCAGAGATTCCGTTGCAAGATCAACCTCTCGGTCGTATAAATCCGCAACTTTCTCCATCATATCTTCAATATTACCGGTCTCTTCACCAATCTTAACCATCTGTACCAGCATTGTCGGGAATACATCCATATCCTTCAACGGCTTCGATAAAGGAAGACCTTTGGCAACCTGTGTCTTTGTGTTCATTAAACCTTCACGGAAGATTACATTATCCATCATCTTTGCAACCTGCTCGATTGCATCTAGCATCGGAATACCTGCACCCATCAATGTACTCAAGGTTCTGGAAAAACGTGATGCATTCGACTTAATTACCAGATCACTGAAGATTGGTGCATTAATGGATACTTTTGCAGATAAGAGCTTACCAGTAGGTGTAGCAAAGAAAAATTTCAATCCAACTACAATCGCAATAATGATTGGTAACAAGATAAACCACTTATGTAAGATAAAATCACTTCCTGCCATCATCATTCGAGTTGCAAGTGGAAGCTGAGTTCCCATGTCCGCAAACATCTCTACAAAGTTCGGAATAACCGCAATCATAACGACAATAATAACCAAAACAGCTACAATCATTACAACAATCGGATAAGTCAGTGCTCCTTTGATCTTACCTTTCAACGCATCATCTTTCTCAAAATGCGTAGACAGACGATCAAATGACGTTTCCATACTTCCGGAAGCTTCTCCGGCGGATACCATGTTGATCATAATTGGCGGGAAGATGTCCGGATTCAGACGCATTGCATCTGACAACGTACCACCCTTTTCCACATAGATCTTTGCTTCTATCAATGCGTTCTTCAATGTCTTGTTATCCATCTGTTCCGAGAGCATGTCCAATGCTGTGATTACCGTAACACCTGCATTCAAGATACTCACCATCTGCTTACACAAGATAGAGAGATCTCTACTCTTAACCTTCTTCTTACCCAGACTAAAACTTGCCTTTGCCTCTCCTGCATCCTTCAGCTCCGTAACAGCCAAGCCTTCTGATTTCAGTTTCTCCTGTGCTTTCTCTCTGTCTGCTGCATCAATGGTACCCTTTTTCGCCTTACCATTCTTATCAACAGCCTTATAATTAAACTGTGCCATACAACTCCTCCACCATTCGTCTCATTCTGGCTCCTAATCCATTCGATATTCACCCGAACAAATTATGAACATTTTATTAACAATCTATTTCCTTTTTATGATAATAAACCATTTTGTTCAAAATTGCAACATTGAATTAACATAAATTCGTTTTTTTATGAAATATATACAACGCCCTACATTTTTTTCTTCATTGCAACCTGATCCTGCGCGTATATTAGTGCATTTTCACGACTAATTGCTCCCTCTTTGTACAATTCAAACAAATGATCGTCCAATGTGATCATACCCATCTGTCTGCTTGTCTGGATCGTTGACTGGATCTGATGGGTCTTTGCTTCACGGATCAGGCTTCGGATTGCTGCACTTCCGAACATTACCTCAAACGCTGCCACCCGGCCTCGTCCATCTTCTGCCGGAACAAGTGCCTGTGAAATTACACCTTCCAGAATCATCGCTAACTGCACACGGGTCTGTTGCTGCTGATGTGTCGGGAACACGTCAATAATACGGTCAATTGTATTCGCTGCACCAATTGTATGCAAAGTTGAGAATACCAAGTGACCAGTCTCAGCCGCAGTAATCGCAGTAGAGATTGTCTCTAAGTCACGCATCTCTCCTAACAGAATAATATCCGGATCTTCACGAAGTGCTGCACGTAATGCATTACCATAGCTTAATGTATCCATTCCAACTTCCCGCTGATTCACAACTGACTTCTTGTGGTGATGCACATACTCAATCGGATCCTCCAATGTGATAATATGATCTGTCAGGTTCTCATTCGCCTTATTGATGATAGACGCCAGCGTTGTTGACTTACCGGAACCGGTAGGTCCTGTTACCAGTACAAGTCCACGTTTCTTCTTATATAATTCAACAACCTCACTCGGAATTCCCAACTGGTCCGGTCTTGGAATCACCGTCTCAACCCGACGGTAAGCAGCCGCCATATTACCGCGATCCATAAATACATTCACACGGAAACGTCCGGTCTCATCCGAATCAAATGAGAAGTCAACCTCTCCTCTTTCTTTCAGTATCTGTTTGTGACGTTCGTTCATTGTGGCACCGATCATCTCTGCCGCATCCATCGGTTCTAACGGTGGGCATTCTACTTCGATCAATTTACCATTGATACGAAGTTTCGGCGGGATTCCTACCGCAATATGTACATCTGATGCCTTTTGCTCTACTGAAAATGTCAATAACTCCTTAATATCTATCATCTTTCTTCCCCTTTCACACTCTCTGTCTCCGGTTTCTTCCAACCGTTCTTATGTCTCCTCTTAATATTGATCTCCTGCCTCGTAAACGATCTTACGCATCTCGGACATAGAGGTTATTCCATTCAATACATGTCTGGCAACGCTTAATTTCAATGTGGACATTCCCTCTGCCAAAGCCTGCCTCTCAATCTCATTCGCCGGAGCATTCCTTGCGATAACCTGCTGCAGACTTCTTGTAACCGCCATCATCTCGTATACACCGATTCGTCCTGAAAATCCGGTATCATTACATAACGGACATCCGTTCGGTTCATAAATCACTACATCCTCTTCCGTATCAGGAACTCCTAATAATTTCTTCTCGTAATCTTCTGCATATCGAGGTTGCTTACATGTACATAATCTACGCACTAATCGCTGTGCGATAACGCCTACCAACGCATCACCCGCCGTATATGGTTCAATTCCCATATCGATCAAACGTGTTACAGTAGAAGCCGCTGAGTTTGTATGCAGTGTTGATACAACCAAGTGACCGGTAATAGCGGC